>CAZLGN010000212.1:0-3708 GCA_964558865.1 uncultured Methylomagnum sp. | reverse complement strand
GAGATAAATCTGTTCGCCTAAAGGCGAAGGTTTTAACCCTTAATATGGAAATAAAAAAACCACTTCGTTCAAAAAAACGGCTACAATAAGCCCAGTCAGAAAACAGCTGTTGAGTTAAGAGATTCCTAGTTGTAGGTTGTCTGGTTATCAATGTTGTAGGTTCTGTGTAACCGTAATTTTTTTAGTTTAGGAGTTTCAAAATGGCAACAGGTACAGTTAAGTGGTTTAACAACACGAAAGGTTTTGGTTTTATTGCGCCAAGTGATGGCGGTGAAGATGTTTTCGTTCACCATTCCGTTATTCAAGGCGACGGGTTCAAAACGTTAAATGAAGGCGAAACAGTTTCGTTTGATGTTGAAAAAGGTCCAAAAGGCTTAACAGCAACAAATGTACGTTCTGCAAAATAAGTTGTTTAGTGTGAGTTGTTAGTGTTGTAAAAAAGTGGTGTTTTTGTTGAGGAAGCGCGGTTGAGTTTTTAACCGCGCTTTTTTACGCTTCGAAATTCTTAAATTTGCGGCCCTGCTTGTGTAAAATCAAAATCGTTGTTCGCGCCAGTATATTTCTTAAAATTCGCCACAAACATTCCTGCTAATTTTTGTGCGGTTGCGTCAAAACTAGCTTTGTCTTCCCACGCATTTCGTGGATTTAACAACGATGTTTCCACACCTTCCAAACTTGTTGGAATGCTCAAGTTAAAATAGGGCATCGTTTCAAAATCAGAATTGTTAATGCTGCCATCTAAAATCGCATTCACGCAAGCTCGCGTGCCTTTGATACTCATACGTTTTCCAACACCATAACCCCCGCCCGTCCAGCCTGTGTTGATTAGATAGGCATTAACGCCATGTTGTTCCATTTTTTTGCCGAGCAACGTTGCATAAACCGTTGGATGTAATGGTAAAAATGCTTCTCCGAAACACGCAGAAAAAGTGGCTTGCGGTTCGGTTACACCACGCTCAGTGCCTGCTACTTTTGCCGTGTAACCAGACAAGAAATAATACATTGCTTGTTCTTTCGACAATTTCGAAACAGGCGGCAAAATACCAAACGCATCGCAGGTTAAGAAAATAATGTTTTGAGGTTGTCCTGCACGCAAATCGGGTTCATGATTTTCAATGTGTTCGATTGGGTAGGAAACGCGCGTATTTTCAGTTTTAGAGCTGTTGTGATAATCCACTTCGCCGTTGTCGTCATAAACCACGTTTTCTAATAGCGCGTGACGACGAATCGCCGCGAAAATTTCAGGCTCATTTTCTTGTGATAAGCCGATACATTTTGCATAACAGCCGCCTTCAAAATTGAAAATACCTTCATCGTCCCAGCCGTGTTCGTCGTCACCAATCAATTTACGATGAGCATCCGTTGAAAGCGTCGTTTTTCCCGTGCCTGATAAACCAAAAAATAACGCCACGTCGCCTGCTTTGCCGACATTCGCGCTACAGTGCATCGACAAAATGCCTTCGAGTGGCAACCAATAGTTCATCATGGTGAAAATGCCTTTTTTCATTTCGCCGCCGTACCAAGTGCCGCCAATGATAGCGACATTTTTTTCGACGTTAAAAATACAAAAAACTTCGGAATTTAAGCCGTGATTTTGCCATTTTTCATTGGTGAAATTACTGGCGTTATAAATGTGAAAATTCGGTGCAAATTCGGCTAACTCGTCCATTTCAGGGCGAATGAACATGTTTTTTACAAAATGTGATTGCCACGCGAATTCCGTGATAAAACGTACCGATTTGCACGTCACGCCATCGCCACTGAAACCATCAGTGACGTAAATATCTTTGCCCGACAAATACTCGATAACATCCGCATAAAGGTCATCAAAAATTTCTGGCGCAACAGATTTATTGACACCGCCCCAAGCAATGTTTGACGCTGACGGTTCTTGTTGAACGAAAAATTTATCTTTCGGCGAGCGACCCGTGAATTTCCCTGTGTCTACAGTCATCGTGCCATTGTTTAACACTTGTCCTTCTTTATTGGCGACTTCGTGGTTAAAAAGTTCGTCGTAGCTCAAGTTGTGATGAACTTGACCAACTTTATGAAGCCCCAATTTTTCTGCACTTAATTCACTCATTGCTACTACTCCAAAATTATTATAAATCGTTATTTTCACGGCGTTAAGCCGACTTTGTCAATGTAGCCGATATTGAATTTTTAGACAAGGATTTGCGTTTTATTTGAACAGACAGATACGCTATCATCATTTCACTTTCAGACTAATTACCAACACATTATGAACTTAACTGCTCAAAAATCAGCTCAACTTTTACTGAATTTCATCGACGATAGCCCAAGCCCGTGGCACGCTGTTGAAACAATTGAAACACAACTTTTATGTTTTCAATTTGAACGGCTTTACGAAACTGAAACGTGGTCATTAAAAGCACATGGGCGTTATTACGTTGTGCGTGGCGATTCGTCAATTATCGTATTTGTGAACGGTGAAAAAGCAGTTTGTGAAACGGGCTTTAAAATTATTGGCGCACACACCGATTCGCCAAGTCTGCGAATTAAACCGAATCCGACGAATTCAACGGCTAATCTCGAGCGTTTAAATGTTGAAATTTACGGCGGGGCAATTTTAGCGACCTTTGCCGATCGTGAATTGAGTTTTGCAGGTCGTGTCAGTTATTCGGCTGAAAATGGCGAATTAGTACACGATTTGGTACATTTTCCACAACCGCTGCTGCGTTTGCCAAATTTAGCGATACATCTTAATCGCAACGTCAACGAAGACGGTTTGAAATTTCAGAAACAAAATGAATTGAGTTTGATTTTAGCGAATGTCACGGAACAATTACCGACTTCGCAATTTATGACATTATTAAAATCGCAATTGCCGAATGCCGAGAAAATTTTGGCGTGGGATTTAAATGTTTTTGATACGCAAAAAGGCAGTTTTTGGGGTGCGAATAATGAATTTTTCGCCAACGGACAAATCGATAATTTAGCTTCGTGTCATGCCGCGATTAACGCGCTGCTGGATGAATCGATTTTGAAAAATGATAGTACGTTAGTTTGTGCATTTTTTGATCATGAAGAAGTTGGCAGTGAAAGTCATTGTGGCGCGTCGGGTAGTTTTTTAACGGATGTTTTAAAACGGGTTTGCGACGCGACTTCGCAAAATTCGCAAGATTTTGGCAGAGCAATGGCACAAAGTTTTATTGTGAGTATGGACATGGCGCACGCTTATCATCCAAATTTTTCAAATGCTTACGACAATCAACATAATGTTCATATCAATCAAGGCGTAGTGATTAAAGTGAATGTGAATCAGCGTTATACGTCAGATGGGTTTTCTGAATCGATGTTTATGCGTTGGTGTGAACAGGCAAATGTGCCATATCAAATGTACTCGCATCGAAATGATTTACCGTGTGGCAGTACAATCGGTTCAATGATTTCAGCAAAGTTGGGTGTGCGTTGCGTCGATGTTGGAAATCCGATGTGGGCAATGCACAGCTGCCGCGAGAGTGCTGGGGCAGCTGATCATGAAGCAATGATTAAAGTAATTAAGCAATTTTTCAAAAGTTAGTTTATGCAACACATTGTTTTAAAATTTTAAATCTGAAAGTACACCCACTAAACGTGGGTTTGTGCTTTTTTTGTTGGCATTTTAATGCGCGTCGTCCGTATGCCATTTCGGCATCATCACAATACAATTCGGTTTGAAACCTTGGTTTTTTAAAACGTCGATAC
>CAZLGN010000211.1:0-3749 GCA_964558865.1 uncultured Methylomagnum sp. | reverse complement strand
TTACCCGTATTTTTAACACTTCAAGCCACATTAAATGGAATCAGCACCCAACAGCTACAAGCGGTTTCATTTTCTAAAGCGGGTCATTCATTAAAGATTGAAGCCTTGGCTGGAACTGGAAAAACAACAACATTGAATGCCATTGCGAAAGAACTTGCCCCGAAACGCGGTTTGTATTTGGCATTTAACAAATCGATTGCAGATGAAGCAAAATCACGTTTTCCCTTGAATATGGATTGCCGCACCGCACACAGCTTGGCATTTCATGCGGCGGGTCGTCCTTATCAAAAACGATTCGGAAATATCACAGGCAAAAAAGCCGCCCAAGCTCTGAATTTAAAAGAAGGTGTTTTAGGTTTTAGCGTGACGGGAACGGGTGTGGTTGCCATTGAAACAGTGATGCGTTTTTTACGTTCAGCAGATGAAAAATTGACCGAAAAGCACGTTCCCCTAAATTTATTGAGCCGCTTGGAATCCGTTGAAGATAAAAATGCGATGTGTATTTATGCGGTGCATTATGCGACTCAACTTTGGAAAAAAATGTGCGACACAACCAGCTCATTACCTGTGCCGCATGATTTATATTTAAAACTTTGGTCGCTTGAAAAACCTAAATTGAATGTTGATTTTATTTTGTTCGACGAAGCACAAGACGCAGACCCCGTGATGTTGTCGGTCATTCAAGCACAAAACTGCCAAAAGATTTATGTGGGCGACCGTCATCAACAAATTTACAGCTGGCGTGGTGCAGTGAATGCAATGAACGCCATTCAAACTGAAAAAACGACTCCGTTATGTCAGAGTTTTCGCTTTGGAACTGCGATTGCCAACGCGGCAAACGCGATTCTTGATTTGCCAGATAACTTAAAATTACTTGGTTTTTCGAGCGTGGACAGTATTTTGACAAAATTGGAAACCCCTCACGCTATCGTTTGCCGAACCAATTTTGGAGTAGTTGAACAAGTGATTATTGCGATGGAGAACAAACGCAGCGTCCACGTTAATGGTGGCACAAGAGATTTGGTGGCGTTGTTACGCGGCGCAGAAGATTTAATTGCTGGAAGAGAAACCTATGTGCGTGAGTTGGCTGTTTTTGCGTCATGGGAAGAACTTGTTGAGCATTCTGAAACAGAATCAGGGGCAGAATTAAAACCATTGGTAAAACTGGTTTATTCCTACGGCAAAAATCTCAATTCCTTAATTATGTTGCTTGAAAATACCAAACAGTCAGAAAAAGATGCAGATTTAATTGTCACGACGGCACACAAATCAAAAGGTCGTGAATGGTCATCCGTAAAACTGAACAATGATTTTTTCGATGAAAAAGATAAACGTTATTCTTTAGAAGAACGGAATTTGCTCTATGTTGCCGCCACACGAGCAAAACAAAAATTGGATGGCTTGACGTGTGAAGCGTTTCAAAATTCAATCCGTCATGCCTTTGCTTAAAAACTATGCCGTGTTTGTTATTTATGCGCCACCTAAACGGGAAGACAAAATGAAAAAAACCATCGTTGTTTTTGCTAACTCCATAAAACATCACAAACATTGCGTTGCGGGAAAAGATATTCTAACGAATGAATGGATTCGACCCGTTAGTAACGCGAATGGTGCTGAACTAACGGATGACCAGTGCAAATATGTAAACCCGCATGGTGAGTATCGTGTAAAACCTTTGCAGAAAATTGAAATGGAGCTTTCTACTCCTGCGCCGTTATTGAATCAGCCAGAGAATTTTGTCATCGATAGCACCCGATGGACTCAACGATATAAACTTGAAAACCATGAAATTGCCGCGTTTCTTGATTATCCAGAGACATTATGGGGATTGGGGAACAAGGTTGATTATTCTGCCATCGCTACAAATCAACTCAAGATTGAGCAGTCTCTATATCTCATCAAAGTTGAAAACGTGAGATTACATGTCACCGCCGATGCAAAGCGAAGAATTTCATTTACCTATAATGGAAATGACTACAATCTTCCTGCCACAGATCCACAATTTGACAAGTTGTTGAATGGTGACATTCCGCATCAAGGGATTTTGTGTGTCAGTTTAGGTGAAGCGTTCAACGGGTATTGCTATAAAATCATAGCCACAATTTTATAAAAATGGGATAAAAATGAAAACGTTTACAATTGGTTTCACTCAGAAAAATGCGAGTCGATTTTTCTCACTGATTAAAAATAATAGCGTCTCTCGTGTTATCGATGTGCGGCTAAACAACGTGTCACAGCTGGCAGGGTTTGCAAAACGTGATGATCTGAAATACTTTCTTTCCGAATTGTGCGGTGCTGATTATGTGCATATCGGTGATTTAGCTCCAACTAAAAGTATGTTGGACGCATATAAAACAAAGGCTATCACTTGGGATAGTTATGCCGATCAGTTTCTTAATTTAATGTCCCAACGGCGTATAGAAAATGTAATCAATCCATCTTTATTGGACGATGGCTGTTTGTTATGTAGCGAAGATAAGCCACATTATTGTCATAGAAGATTGGTCGTTGAGTATTTAAAACAGCACTGGAACACAACCGATATTGAGGTAATTCATTTAACATGATTACTCAAGAAATACCGAATATATTGATTGCCTATCCACAAGCGTTTGGGTGTTATGAAAAGTTTGGGCGCAAGATTGACGTTATTTTGTCCAACTTGACACACTTTCGTCTTTCTTATCTATCCGATTACAAAGGTTTTATTGAAAAACACTTTTCATCAGATAACCGTTCTATCGATCCTGTTGATACAGCCATTGAAAATTATCTGAATAACATCACTCACGCCATCATATTTGACGACAGCGAATCCTTTAATCCTTTAATTGAAGAGGCAAAAATAATCGGGATTAAATTGAGGATAATCGAAACGGTTATAACCAAAGTGGTCAATATAGACAAAGGTGAAAAACATGATGTTTATATTGGTCGTGGTTCACCTTGGGGAAATCCTTATGCCATAGGTTTTGAGGGGGACGACAGGGAGGATGTCATCAGAAAATACAAATACGATTTTGATAGAGGTTATTTGAAAAGTAGCAAAGCCGATGCACTTAAATTGAAAGGTAAAGTTTTAGGTTGTCATTGCAAGCCAGCCGCTTGTCACGGTGACGTAATTGCAGAATATCTAAATTCATTAGATGACGAAAAGTAGTTTTTCACACAAAGGAACATCATGAGCAACGTATTGAGTTTTACAGGAACAGTAGGCAAGGACGCAGAAGTTCGACATTTACCGTCAGGGCAGGTAGTTTTGAGCGTGAATGTTGCGAATAACATCGGTTTTGGTGACAAGCAAAAGACCATTTGGATTAGAGTGACGCTTTGGGGCAAGCGTGCAGAAGGGGAACTTAAAAACTATTTACGAAAAGGTCAGCAGGTGTTTGTTTCTGGTGAATTGACGATGAGTGAATACACAGCCAACGATGGCACGAAAAAAACACAGCTCGAATTGAACGCCAGCATTTTGGATTTAGTCGGGAAACGTGGAGAATCTGTGCCTATCAACGAAAGACCCGTACCATTAGCAAAACCACCGATACCACCAGTGTATCCAGTACAAGCCGATGATGATTGCTGTCACTTCTTTGATTATAATTCTTCACCATCGACAAATAACGGATTGAAGTATCCCGAAAATGGCGCACCTTATGGCGAGGAGGACGATATTCCGTTTTGATGTGCCTCTTTCGTAGTACAGCGAACTGAAAGTTATCGGCATTAAATCAAGCCATCAGCGGTTT
>CAZLGN010000210.1:0-3775 GCA_964558865.1 uncultured Methylomagnum sp. | reverse complement strand
TAACATTTCATAAAAAATCCTCTTGTTAGTGCGTCTGAATATACTGAACCTAGTTCAAATCGTTGATTTAATAATAGGCGATAATAAAAAAAGCACTGATTATGCCAACTTTTTTAGTTCAATTCGCCTTTCTATATTTTCTGACAATTTTCTCAAATCTACAGCATTTTATTTTTTGTTTGTACTTCGCCCTGACAATAATCATAATGCCAGCGTGGTGCAAATGCCTATACGCTACCACCAATTTTCAGTGCGATATACGGCTGAATTCGCCTTATCCCGATGGAGTTTGATTCATTATGAAAACTGATTATTTAATTTTAGGAAGTGGTTTAGCAGGTTTGTCTTTTGGCGCGTTAATGGCTAAAGCGGGCAAAAAAATCACTATTCTCGAAGCTCACGACTATCCAGGCGGTTACGGTCATACCTTTGTCGAAGGTGATGTTTATCGATTCAACGCGCAATTTCATTACGTTTGGAATTGTGGTGAAGGGCGTATCGTGCATAATTTTTTGAAAAAGTTGAATCTGCATCAAGACGTGACGTTTGAAAAATACGATAGCGATGGCTACGATCACAATCGGATGCCAGGTTACGCGCTGGATATTCCGAGCGACCTTCGAGTTTTGATAACACGTTTGCAAACATTATTTCCTGAACAAGCGAAAGCAATAGAAAAA
This sequence comes from uncultured Methylomagnum sp., assembly GCA_964558865.1. GTDB lineage: Bacteria > Pseudomonadota > Gammaproteobacteria > Methylococcales > Methylomonadaceae > UBA10906. The sequence goes on along the minus strand of CAZLGN010000210.1, from coordinate 3,095 downwards.
TTCATTGTTGAAGTTGAACAGGTTGCCGACGCGCTAGATAAACTTCCTGTCCCGTTAAATCTAACGTTTATGCTTTCAAATCCAAGCAGCAGTTATCAGTTGTTCAAATATCGTAATGCGACGTTGCAACAAGTTTTTGACCAGTTTCAACTTCCTCTCGCGGCACAAACGTTACTGGCGTTGCAATGGGAAGATTTTTTGTTACCGCCTCGGGATTTATCCTTTTTCGCATGGGTAACACTTTTCATTGGCTATTGTCGTGGCGCGTATTATCCGACCAAACATTTTGAGCATGTGATTAACTCGCTGGTGAAAACGATTGAAAATAATGGCGGCGAAATTTTTTATAACAGTAAAGTCACACAGTTTATTCGGGACGGCAAAACGATTACGGGCGTAGTTGCCGAAGACTTGAACAGCGGTGAAAATTTTGAGTATCACGGGCAAGATATTATTTGCAATATAGACCCGAAAAAAGCGGCTGAAATGATTGGATTTGAGCATTTCTCCAACGCTGTGCAACGCAAGCTGATGTACGATTATTCTCCGTCTAATTTTATGGCGTATTGCGTGGTGAAAGATTTGGATTTGCGCGACTACGGTTTTGGGCGATGGAATGTTTTTCACACCGAACAAGAAGATTTAAACCAAGCCTTTGACGATATGTATTTGCGCGGCGATTATTCCAAACCCAGTTTTGTGATGACTACGCCGAGCTTACTAACTGATGAAAGCGATTGTCCCGAAGGTCATCAAATTATTGAATTTTTAACAGTGGCGAATTACGACCGTTTTCATGATTTAAAAATCAGCGATGCCGCGCAATATCGCCAAAAGAAAAAGGAAATTTTTGACGCGATTATTGCTGTTGTCGAAAAACATTACATTCCCGAATTTAGCAAACATTTGGTTTTCAAAATGACGGGCAGCCCGACCACAAACCAACGTTTTTGCGGCAGTCCAGCGGGTAATTCTTATGGCTCAAATTTAACGCCGAAAAATTTAACGTTTAATCGTTTGAATCATTACACCTCGTTAAAACATTTTTATTTCTGCAATGCCTCTTCAGGCTTTCCTGGTTTCACGGGAACGATTAAAACGGGCTGTTTGTTGTATGAACATTTGAGCGGCGATTTCTTTACGAAAGACGACAAAACAACTTAATTTCTCTAGGGAGCGGAATATGAAAATAGCGATTATAGGTGCAGGGGCAGCGGGAATGGCGACGGCTTATTTGTTGAACAAACAGCACGAAATTACCATTTTTGAAAAACAGCCGATTTTAGGCGGTAACATTCGTACACTAAACAAAAATGTGACGGGCGTTAACCTCGATTCTAATTTGGTTCTCGACAGTGGCGTGATTGAATTTCAGCGCGGTAATTTTCCTAATTTTCACAAGTTAATGAACGCCTTAAACGTCAATATGGTGCAAGGTGAAACGTCGAGTGAATTATTTCTTGCGGACGGACGATGTTATAAATCAGGGGCGGGAATTGTCCATCATTGCAAAAACATGAAAGAACGTGTGACGGAAACCTGGAAGGTGTTGCCTATTTTGAAAGGCTATTTGCAATTTTTATTCGCTGCATTCAAGGCAAAACCGGAGCAACTCCATAATCAGCCGATGTCTGATTATTTAAACGGTGAAATTCACGCGGTATGGTTAAAAATGCTCTTGATGTACGCCTATTCGATGCCATATCAAAAAATCGCCGACTTTCCTGCTGAAATTGCCATACCGTTGCTGCGTCATTCCAGTTTGTTCACAAAATGGGATCGAGTTGAAGGCGGCGTTTATAGTTACATTGAAAAAATCCTCGAAAAATTTGATGGTACGATTCATTGTGAAGCCAACATTCATGCGGTTTATCGCACAACGACTGGCGTGATAATAACGATGGCAAACGGCGACAATCTGTCGTTCGATAAAGTTGTGTTTGCCGTTACGCCTGAACAGGTTTTAAAACTGCTAAGTGATGCGAGTGATGATGAAAAACGCCGTTTTGGTGCGTGGCAAGAAAACCAAATCGAAACCGTTATTCATACTGACGTTTCTTTTTATAAACATTTTGGCGTTTCCTATTATTCCGAATTTGACGTTTTTCAAACGGACAAGCACGGTCATTGTGGCTATAACGCTTATTTGAATCGATTGTATGAGATTGATTCTAGTAAATATCCACACTACAGCTTAGCATATAATTTAGACGAGCAGATTAACCCCGACAAAATCATTCATCGTCAGCAACATAACACGCCTTTATATTCGGTGGCAGCTATCCGTTATCGAGCTGAAGTGATGGCAACGAACGGCGAAAATAACACTTATCACGCGGGGGCTTATTTGGGGGAGGGTTTGCACGAGGGCGCAATTAGTTCTGCGTTTGCGATTTTGAATTTGTTGGATAGTGTGTAACAACGTTTTTTTACGCGCTCCCCGCCACTAACGGCGGGGCTTGTACGACTATTTATAAAAGCGTTGTTCGTATCGTAGTGGTGCGCGTGAATTGCGTGTTGTCCATACCGTGCTGCAATCAAGGCAAATCGATTGCCGTTTAAAACCCCGTTCAGGTGAATGCGTATAAAATTCAACTCGATTAGATTTACACGCAGGACACATGGTTTCAGACGTGGGTTGTGTGTGTATTTTACGCGGATACACCATTGAAGGATGGAGTTCAAATTCTCTTTGTGTTGTTATTGTGTTCATGTCAATTCATCCTAAGTCCAAAATAAGTCGATTTTATAATCGATTAACCCATCTTTAATCGGCAGAAATAGTAAGAAGTAAAATAATTACCAACCAAAAAATAAACCTCAGTGTCGAAATCTACCACGAGATAAAACCTAGGAACAAATCTTTTTTAGAATTGGATTTTAAAGCGTTCGTGGCGGAATAATTTTGTTTGATATACCAGACAATTTGGCTTTGTGGTTTCAATTACTGCTGCAAATGCAATGAAACCGAAGATATTGACTATGGATTCAGTCATAAATAACTTCCCGATTAAATCATTTTGCTCCCAAGGCTTGATAACCCATATTGAGCGGGGTGGAATGTTGATTTTTTCAATTTAAATTATCTTAATAAT
>CAZLGN010000209.1:0-3802 GCA_964558865.1 uncultured Methylomagnum sp. | reverse complement strand
ATTATTAAATTAGTCGTTGGTTTTTTGCTTTAAATAGCTTGAGTTTGCTTGATTGAATCTTTTTCTGGTGTCATCGGTGGTTCCATATCTTGAGAGGGAATAACCGCCACGTAATGCTGCAAAACATTTGGCGACAGGATTGAATGAGTTTGCAGTACCGCGATATGGTGCGGTCAACCGTAAAGGTTGCCCAAACAATCCCATCATAAACGAAGGAAACACGAAGACCGTTGAAGGTGTTTTGTCATATCTAAACGAGCTGCAAAACTCGACCCCGCTGTTGCAAGGCAAACACAGAATAGCCACACGGTTGGAGTTCGTCAAGTTACGATTCATGCCACACCGCCAAAACTGATAATCAAATTACGAATATCTTCGACGCGCCACGCGGTGGTTCGTTCACCTAATTTCACTGGTTGGGGAAATTTGCCTGATTTAACGCCCGCTAAAAATGTCGAGCGTCCGATTGGAATGATGGCTGGTGTGTTGGTTTTTTTGTTACCAATTATCTGCCAGATTCTTAGAAATCCCGCTTGGGGAAGTTGGTTGGATGTTGTAGCCACTGTTAATGCCTCTTGAGTAAGTACGGAATGAGGCGGTAGTTTGTGAGAATTTAAGTGACTGGAATAGCTGAAATGCTTTGTTCTATTTCCCAAAATAATTACTGTAGGTATTAGCCCCGAGTAGCATACTTACTGAATCAAAAGGGTGTAGCTATTTAGTCTTTCTGCGACCTTTTGCCCCCCATTTTGGACGAATAATCGTCGTTCCTTGCCTAGCAGATACTTCAGAAATTCCATGAGACATGAGCCATTGCATTACTTCTTCATTTATAGGATGAGTGTCTGTATCTTTAGGATCTGCATTTGCCCAAAATTTATAAGCCGCTTGGTTTAATTTTGTAAGTATTTCTGAAATATATATCTCAGTCTCAGTATTTTTTTCTACTACATTTGGTTGGTTCTGCACATCTGGATACTCATCTGCCACATTGTCTTCATAAAATTCATCTAACTGTTCAGGAATTCTGAAACCTTTATTGAATTTTGCCCATTTAATAATGCTTTGTGGGTAAAATCTCGTTTCATCGGCAATGAAATCTGCGACCAAATTTTTGGCAGCAAGGCTGGCTATAATCATATTCTCTACTTTTAAAGGAATCATAGAATTACTTGCATCGCTGTTAGGTTCTATAGAACTTAATAATGATGCAGCTTCTTTAATTGTCCATAAATCCATTTTTAACCAGTATTTATAATCAACTACGGTTTTTTGATCATTCATTTACGCCTCCACTAAAGCAAATCACTACGAAAGGAATTAACTGGAAACGAGGTAGTGAATCCCGCTTATCGCCCCGTCGGGCTATCCAGTTAGGTTTGAATTGTAGCAAGTTTGAATCATGTTGAGCATTAGCTTTGCTAGTGATACCTTTTCGGTGTAGCCTGCATACGTATTTTCATTAACTTTTTAGGCAATTCGATGATGTTGAAAAAATTAGTTTTAGCAGTTGCGGTTATTTTTCTAAGTGTTTTTTCAACACTTGTTCTTAGTGATGATTGGCGGATTGAGCGGGATGGCAATGACGTTACAATGCGCGAACGTTTTAATCTTAATCCTTCTGAAAAATTTAGAGGGGAAGTTGATAGTTCTGGCGATGTCAGAATGCGTAATTATAACGGCGATAGATTGCGTGGAAATATCGATAAAGACGGATATGGCACATTGAGAAATGATGATGGCGATCGCATTAGGGTAAGACTTCGTTGAAGTTCAATTATTTTTTACTTAGAACGAAAAACTTTTTCTTCGCATTCATTATAGGCATTAAAGTCACCAGTACCAGTACGTTCGACGTAACGAAGCTCGCTTGCACAAATAGTATCTACTTTTGCCTTTCTACGCATAAACTCTGTTTTGCTTAAACCGTATTCTCTTGCTTCATTTGTATCCATCAATTCCTGTATAACAGGATCTATTTTCAATATGCCATAATTTTGCAAATCTGCTTGTGAAAGTAATTTTATTTTTTCTGGCGGGATAACTACCATCGCGTCATATAACGACGGCAATACATTCATTTCTTCAAGATATTCTTTGGCTATTTTTGCTAGATTACGTTGATTATTTTGAATGTCTTGATACTTGCGATCTTCCATACCAATCGAATAGGGTCTATGTATTCCAATCGTAGAAGAAAGAGATCGTGATACGCCGCCCGCCAGAATAAAAACACATGAGCTATAACATACTCCGTTATCAAATGTTGTAACTAAACCGCTAAACTTTCTTATTAACCTGCCAATTGCTATGGCAGCTTCAAGATCACCTCCAACACTATTAAGGCTTACACGTAGAGCAAATCCTTTTCCATCGGACTTTTTCACGGTACGAGAAAAATCTAAAAAATCAGATTTTGTAATAACACCGTTGATTTTAACCCTGAAATCGGTGCAATTAGGAATGCCACATTCATCCTTTATTGATACAGAAAAATCTGCATAACTAGAGTTTGAAAATCCATTTAAAAGCATAACAACAGCAACAAAAAATAAAGCGTAAAAATTCTTTTTGAGAGGTTTCATATTAAATCCGTTAAAAATTTCATTCATTGCACCTAAAAAAGTTATAAATGTGACTTTGCGTTACGCACGTTATCACAAAACAAAATCCCCAATGACCAAGCTACTCACGCCATTGAGTTGAATTGAAAAATCCGCGCCTGCTTTGGCATCGACGTTGCCCCACAAAATATGCGTGGTGGTATCGAAAAATAATTGTCCTGCCGTTGTGAATTTACCTGAAAACGTTGCGCCAATATCTAACTTCGTAAATGCTTGGTCGCCTGTTTTAGTTGCATTGGCATCAATGATTGATAGGTCAATTTTATCGCCTTCTTGATGAAAGAAATCCGAAAAAGTATCACGAGTATTTTTGCTGTCGATGTTAAAAACAAAAATATCCGCACCTGTTCCACCAACCAACAAATCTTTTCCAGCTCCGCCGTTTAACGTGTCATTGCCCAAACCGCCCGTGAGCGTGTCATTTCCTGCTAATCCTAAAATTTTATTGTCGCTATCCGTGCCAGTTAAAAAATCATCTGACGATGTTCCTTTGATAATTGATGAAGTCGCAGGCGCAACAATTAGCGTTATCGGAGTGGGCGCAACAACAGGTTGAACAACGGGTGCAGGTGCTGGCAATGCTGAATCAATCGCCACAATTCCGTCGGCAAATTGTAAATACGCAATGTTGTTTAACGTATCCGTGCCATCGTTTACGCTGCTAATGGCATAAGTCGCGCCACTTTTTGAAACGCTGTAACTGGATTTGTAACTGCTATAAACTGCGGTATTTGTACCGAATCCGCCATCTAAAATATCGTTACCTGTTCCACCGTCGAGCGTGTCATCGCCATAACCTGCGCTGAGATTATCGTTGCTTGCATAACCCATAAGATATTCCGCGCCACTGCTGCCTGTGACGTTATCGTTGCCACTCATCGTATTGGCGAGAAAATCGTTAAAATCAGCATATTGCGAAAGCGACATCACATCTACTTTAATGCCGCTAAGTTGAATGCTTTGCGTACCCGAACTGAGCGACATTGACGTTAAATCACCAGATAACGTCAAATTACTGCTGCCGTAATAATCGTTAGTGACTTTTGTTGATAAATCCCCCGTAGCTGAAAAAGTCGCCGTCGGTGTTTTGATTTCAAAACTGCTGATTGAACCTGCTTGATTTCCACGGCTTTCTCATAAAAAATTAGCTTGACGAAGCATCAATACTAAAGAATTTG
>CAZLGN010000208.1:0-3834 GCA_964558865.1 uncultured Methylomagnum sp. | reverse complement strand
GAATTTGCTGATTTATTACGTCAAGCCGATGCAATTTTTATCGAAGAACTTTATAAAAATGATTTGTACGACAAAGTGAGCCAAGCGTTTGCGGTATTTTTGCCTGTGAAATCCGTCGGCGTAATGGGCGACGGGCGACGTTATGATTATGTGATTGCGATTCGGGTTGTAGAAACCATTGATTTTATGACCGCACGTTGGGCGCATTTGCCGTATGAATTTTTGGATTTAATTTCTCGCCGCATTATTAACGAAGTGGCGGGGATTTCGCGGGTCACTTATGATATTTCGGGCAAGCCACCTGCCACGATTGAGTGGGAATAAATTTCCAAATGAACTAACGAAAAATGCCGCTGTTACGCAGAAACGCAACAGCGGCATTTTTTTGGGATTACAAAAGTGATTTTTAGCCTTCGATGGCCGCTTTTTTAGTGATTTTACGTTCCACTTTTTCAGGTTTATCAACTTTCAAAATCATTTTTGGTTCAGCATTACCCAAAATTACTTCTTTATCGACAACCACTTTCTTAACATTGTCGGCAGATGGAATTTCGTACATAGTATTGAGTAACACATTTTCAACAATCGTCCGCAAACCGCGTGCGCCTGTTTTACGTTCCATTGCTTTTTGGGCAATAGTTACGAGTGATTCGTCACTAAATTCTAATTCCGCGCCTTCCATTTCAAACAAATGTTTATATTGTTTGATTAAAGCATTTTTTGGTTCAGTCAAAATTTGAACTAATGCCGCTTCATCCAATTCTTCTAACGTCGCGACAACTGGCAAACGCCCGACTAATTCAGGAATTAGACCGTAACGAATCAAATCATCGGCTTCCACTTTTTCAAACCATTCACCAACATTTTTGCTTTCGTCTTTGGTTTTTACTTCAGCAGAAAATCCGATACCGCCTTTTTCAGAACGCGCTTGAATGACTTTATCTAAACCCGAAAACGCGCCACCCACAATAAACAAAATGTTTTTGGTATTGACGTGAACAAAATCTTGATTCGGATTTTTGCGACCACCTTGTGGCGAAACAGAAGCTATCGTGCCTTCAATCAATTTTAATAGTGCTTGTTGTACGCCTTCGCCTGAAACGTCGCGCGTAATGGAAGCACTTTCTGAGCGGCGCGAAATTTTGTCAATTTCGTCAATATAAACGATCGCAGATTCCGCTTTTTCAATATCGTAATCGCATTTTTGCAGAATTTTTTGAATGATGTTGTCTACATCTTCGCCGACATAACCTGCTTCAGTGAGCGTCGTTGCGTCTGCAATCGCGAAAGGAACATCTAACAAACGCGCTAATGTTTCCGCTAATAACGTTTTTCCTGAACCTGTTGGCCCAATAAGCAAAATGTTACTTTTCGAAAGCTCGATGTGATTCTTTTTCGACCGAAGACTTTTGTTTCGTAAGCGTTTGTAGTGATTATAGACCGCAACAGCCAGAATTTTTTTGGCTTTTTCTTGTCCTATAACATAAGCGTCTAGCTCACTCTTAATTTCTTTTGGTTTAGGCAACTCGCCTTCGTGGAGCGTAGTTACTTCGCCTAGCTCTTGAAGCAAAATGTCTTCACATAATGCCACGCATTCGTCGCAAATATACACCGAAGGACCTGCAATCATTTTGCGAATTTCAGCCTGGCTTTTGTCGCAAAATGAACAATAAACCAATTTTTCGTCTTCAGAATCTCTATTTTTGCTCATCGTAGCGTCCTATTTCTCCGCTTTATTTGAGAGGCTAGAACGGTCAGTCAATACTTCATCAATCAAGCCGTAAGTTACCGCATCGGTCGCACTCAAAAAGTTGTCTCTGTCGGTATCGGCTTGAATTTTTTTCATGCTTTGTCCTGAATGATGAGAGAGAATTTTGTTCAATTTTTCACGAATCGATAAAATCTCTTTCGCATGAATATCAAAATCTGATGCTTGTCCTGAAAAACCGCCTAATGGTTGATGAATCATCACTCTTGAATGAGGCAAACAAAAACGTTTTCCTTTCGCGCCAGCAGTCAATAAAATCGCACCCATACTTGCCGCCTGACCAATACACATAGTACTTACATCAGGTTTAATAAATTGCATCGTGTCATAAATCGACATTCCAGCTGTTACGGAACCACCAGGCGAATTGATATAAAGATGAATGTCCTTGTCTGGATTTTCAGATTCCAAAAACAACAACTGCGCCACAACAAGATTCGCCATGTAATCTTCAACTTGACCAACCAAAAAAATCACTCGCTCTTTGAGCAATCGTGAATAAATATCAAAAGCGCGTTCACCGCGAGCCGTTTGTTCAACGACCATTGGAACTAAACCGCCTGCCGCTTGTGTTGCCATCATTTGCGCGAGTTGTTGTGAGTACATTTTTACGTTCCGAGTTAGATTAAGCGTTCATAACCGTATTAAAATCGACATTTTCAGTTGTGATGGTCGCTTTTTCAAGCAACCATTCAGTAACTTGTTCTTCCATCGTCATTTGACGAACGTCTTTTAATCGATTTTCGTCTTTGTAATACCATTCAATAACTTGTTCAGGTTTTTCGTAGCTTTCTGCCATGTCTTCGACATGCTTACGAACCTTGTCTTCATCAACTTTCAAATCGTTTTGATGAATCACTTCGCCAATAATCAACCCTAACGCAACCCGTCTTTTTGCTTCTACTTCAAACGGTTCACGCGGCAATTGTTTTTTAAACATTTCAAAATCCATGCGATTTTTCTTCGCCATTTCTCTATACGGATTTAAAAGTGCATCAATTTCCTCTTCAATCAACGCATTTGGCAAAGTTAAATTCACTTTTTCATACAATGCAGTGAACACTGATTGGCGTAAATGCGCTTTCAATTTGTTGCTTAACTCACGCACCATATTTTCTTTAACATCGTTACGGAACGTTTCTACTGTGCCGTTTTCAACCCCGTAGGCTTTGATAAATTCGTCATCAATTTCGGGTAAAACGGGAGCTTCGACTTGCTTGACTTCGATTTCGAACTCAGCGGCTTTGCCTGTTAATTTTTGATTTGGGTAATCATCTGGAAAAGTCGCGGTGAACGTTTTTGTATCTCCGATTTTTAAACCAACCAGATTATCTTCAAAACCTGGAATCATTTTTTCTGTGCCGATTTCAATTTGAAAGTTCTCAGACTTACCATCGGTGAAATTTTCACCGTCAACACTTCCAGAAAAATCAATCGTAATTAAGTCTTTGTTTTCAGCGGCACGTTCAACAACTTCCCATGTTTTACGTTGCTCTTTTAGTTTGACAATCATGTCGTCAACGTCACTTTCCTGAACGGTGGCGACTTGTTGTATCACAACTAATTGATCGGTGCCATCTAATGAAACAACAGGATAAACTTCAAAACTCGCCGTATAACCGAAACCTTCTGCCGTAGCAATAATTTTAATTTCAGGATAGCCAATAGAATTGATACCTTGTTCTTTTAGTGCTTCAAAATAACTTGATTTAATTAAATCTTCTGCTGCATCAAATCGTACTTTTTCACCATACATTTTACTAATAACACTTTGAGGAATTTTTCCGCGACGAAAACCATCAATGCGTGCTTCTTTTGCGATTTTTTTTAAACGAGGTGCGATAACATCTTGAACCGCAGACTCTGGCAAAGTGACGGTCATTTTTCGACCTAATTCTGATGTTTGTTCAACAGAAACTTCCATTATTTTCCCCACAAGATTTTTGGATTGATTGAGTTAGATTTTTTGAACGCCGATTCGGCTCAATGATTTGATGTTTTTGGAGTAGCTTTTTTTCTGATATTTAAGTGGTGCGAATGGAGAGACTCGAACTCTCACGGGGTGA
>CAZLGN010000207.1:0-3840 GCA_964558865.1 uncultured Methylomagnum sp. | reverse complement strand
GTGATCAATTGATGCTTGAAGCGCGTTTTGTGAAAAGCAAACGCAATCTTTGGGCATTTGAATGCTATGCCGAAGTAGATGGCGAATTTGTTGCCAGCGCAGAAATTCGTTGCGCTGCTGTGGTTGAGTAAGTTTTGATTCATTCCACCGCCATTATCGACCCACGCGCTGAACTTGCAGAAAACGTGAGTGTCGGTGCGTTTTCAATTGTGGGTGCCGACGTTAAAATCGGTTCGGGTACGGTTATTGCCCCGCATGTCGTGATTAAAGGTCACACTTCGCTAGGCAAAGATAATCACATTTATCAATTTTGTTCGATTGGTGAAGACCCGCAAGATAAAAAATACGCGCACGAAATTACTCGTTTAGAAATCGGCGACCGCAATATCATTCGTGAATACACGTCGATGCACCGAGGTACGCATCAAGATAATAGTTTGACGAAAATTGGTAGCGATAATTTATTTATGGCGTACACCCACGTCGCGCATGATTGCGTGATTGGCGATCATGTAATTATGGCAAATGGCGCGTCGCTTGCTGGTCATGTGCGTTTAAATAGTCACGCGATTTTGGGCGGTTTTACCTTGGTTCATCAATTTACCCAAATCGGGCAATACAGTTTTTCAGCAATGGGCAGCGCGATTACGCAAGATATTCCGCCGTTTGTGATGGTGGGCGGTCGTCCCACTCGTCCGCACGGTATAAATTCTGTTGGTATGGAACGCAACGGCATTTCGCCTGAAGATATTCGTTTGATTCGCAAAGCCTACAAAATGATTTACAAAATGAATTTGCGCCTTGAAGACGCAATTGAACAAATGGAAGATTTAGCGGGCGATAGCAAAGAGTTATCAAATATGGTGAATTTTCTTCGCAATGTCACACGCGGCATTTTGCGTTAAATCCATGTTAATCGCAGGTGTTGACGAAGCAGGACGTGGCTGTTTAGCAGGAAATGTGTTTGCCGCAGCGGTCATTTTAAATCCCGATTTTCCGATTGTCGGTTTAGCCGATTCCAAAATGTTAAGCGCGAAAAAGCGCGAATTTCTCTTCGAACAAATCAAAAAATACGCATTAAGTTGGTCAATCGCGCAAGCGAGCGTTGATGAAATCGACGATATTAACATTCTGCAAGCCTCGTTATTAGCGATGAAACGTGCAATCGAAGGTTTGCATATTCAACCAAATGAAGTCTTAATTGATGGCAATCAACTCCCTAAACTCACCATTCCCGCTCGCGCCATTATTCAAGGTGATAAAACCGTCCAAGAAATTAGCGCGGCTTCGATTTTAGCGAAAGTCGCGCGTGATGAATCGATGGTCGAATGCGCGAAAATTTATCCAGATTTTTCTTTTGCAAAACACAAAGGCTATGGCACGAAATTACATTGCGAGGAAATCGAAAAATTCGGCATTTTAGACATTCATCGAAAATCATTTAATCCCATCAGAACGTTATTATCCGAATCTTGACAATTATCAATGTTGTCAGATAAACATCAGTTAAGAAAAATTAACTTACTAAAATTTTATTTAAATACCGAATCAATGGTGCTTTATGCAAGAAAACAACCTTAATGATAGTGGACTAAGTTTCAGATTTGACCAAGAAAGCAATAATTTATTTGTTGATTTTGTACCATGCAGTGAAAAAGTGCGCTTGAGTCCACGACTAATTAGAAAAATTTTAGAAGCTAATGAATTAGATCATTTGCTTATTAACGAATATGTTCTGTTCGAGCTTATTCCACATTACAAAGATACGGGAGAATCTTTTTCAATTGCGGTGGGTGAAAAAAAGGATGCTGACTATCATATTCATATCACAGAAGATCAAATGCGAGTTGTTGCAACTCTTACGCCCAACTTTGGTGGCGAATCTGTCACGCTTGAAAAAATCAAAAATTTACTCAAACTGAATGGCGTTGTACATGGACTAATCGAAGATGACGAGATTGAGATGATTTTACTGCGTCAACAAGCAATTAGTTTTGTGATTGCAGAAGGGACAAAACCAATTCCTGGTATTGATGCAAAATTTGAGCATTTTATTCCAGAAAAAGAGGAGCATAAACCTCGCATCGATAAAAGAGGAATTGCTAATTATCGGGAGCTAGGCGATATTCTGACTGTTCAAAGAGGAACAGTTGTAATGCGTCGCATCCCGCCAATTCCAGGCATTAGCGGTCGAACCGTTAAAGGGCATGAAATTAAGCCATACAATGGCAAAAATATACCTTTTTCTTCCACGCGAACAGGCGTTTGCATTGACCCAGAAAATGAAAATCAGTTAATTGCAACGATTACTGGCACACCAATTGTATTACCTTACAGCATAATGGTGATGCCTGTTTTTAGTGTGAGTTCTGTGGATTTAAGAACAGGAAATATTCGTTTTGATGGTGCAGTTATTGTTAAGGGGGATGTTGTGAATGGAATGCTTGTCTATGCACTGACCGATGTTCATATTTTTGGAAACGTGATTGATGCACGAATTGAGTGTGGTGGAAATTTAATTGTGAAAGGTAGCGTAACAGGCGAGAGCAAACTGCAAGCAAACGGTGAAATTAGCGTTGAATGCGGTGTTCAGGGTTATAAGCTCTCAGATACAGAAAAAAAAGGTCACAATAGTGTTGCTAAATTAACGTCAAACTGTAATGTTCGCGTTGGATTTATTGAAAACGCAACTGTCCAAGCAAAAGGCGATATTGTCGTTGAGCAGTATTCTTTACATAGTCACCTTTCAACGCATTCAAATGTTGTGGTGGGAAAAGTAGCACAGAAAAAATCCGCTATTATTGGTGGCAGTGTATATGGCATGAAAATTTACACATCTGTTTTAGGCACCGCAACAGGGGTTCAGACTTACATCAAAGCAGGACTTAGTCAGCAAATGCGTGAGCGTATTATCGAATTAAAAAGACTGCTTACTGTTAATGAGGATGATCAAGAAAAAGTTAATCAAATTATTGAGCATATTGATAATAACCCAAAGGAAAATAAGCAATGGATGTTGCCAAAATTACAAAAAACTCTCTCAAAGCGACTTACTGATGCTGAAAAATATAAGGCAGAGTTATTAAAATTATTGATTGATTCAAAAGCATACGATGATATTAGCGTTAATGCTGACTTAGTCGTTCATCCTGGTGTAGAAATTCAAATGAACGGTTTGCTTTGGAGTGCCTCTGAACCGCGATCTAAAAGCGTGTTCATAATTGAAGAAGATCAAATTATCATTCGTTAATGAGATGATAACGAATGAAACAACCTAATGATTTGCATAGAATTGTTTTAGGTATCGAATACGACGGCAGTCGTTTTTTTGGTTGGCAATGGCAAGTTCAGCAACGCAACATTCAGCACGAATTGCAACACGCTTTGAGCAAAATCGCGCAACATCCGATTACTGTGCAATGTGCGGGGCGAACAGATACAGGCGTTCATGCGACGGAACAAGTGGTGCATTTCGATACGACTTCGGTACGCAGTTTGGAAGCGTGGCATCGTGGCACAAACACGCATTTGCCGCCTGACGTGCGGGTGATTTGGGCGCAAGAAGCGATTGGTGATTTTCATGCCCGTTATCGAGCGATTGCCCGTTTTTACCGTTACGTTATTTTGAATCGCAACACACCTTCAGCGTTAAACCGCCAAACAACGTGGTGTCCGTTGCCGCTAGATGCTGAAAAAATGCACCACGCCGCGCAAAGTTTGCTTGGTCATCACGATTTTTCGTCATATCGGGCGCAAGGATGTCAGTCAAAAAGTCCGTTCCGAACGATGTATTTCATTGATGTTCACCGCGACGATGAAAAAGTAATTATCGAATTATCC
>CAZLGN010000206.1:0-3847 GCA_964558865.1 uncultured Methylomagnum sp. | reverse complement strand
AGGTGAAACCGTTACGGAAGCTGTCATTACCGTGCCTGCTTATTTCAACGATTCACAGCGTCAAGCCACGAAAGACGCGGGACGTATTGCGGGTTTGGACGTTAAACGAATCATCAACGAACCGACAGCAGCGGCAATGGCTTTCGGAATGGACAAAGCAAAAGGCGACCGCGTAATTGCGGTTTATGACTTAGGTGGCGGTACATTTGATATTTCAATTATCGAAATTGCTGAAATCGACGGCGAACACCAATTTGAAGTGTTAGCGACCAATGGTGACACCTTTTTAGGCGGTGAAGATTTCGATTCGCGCGTCATTGAATACCTCGCAGAAGAATTTAAAAAAGACACAGGTGTTGATGTTCACAACGATCCACTGGCTTTGCAACGTTTAAAAGAAGCCGCTGAAAAAGCAAAAATCGAATTATCGTCTAGTCAACAAACGGATGTAAATTTACCTTACATTACCGCTGATGCAACAGGGCCAAAACATTTAAACGTAAAATTAACTCGCGCAAAATTAGAATCACTTGTTGACGAATTGATTACACGCACTAAAGCACCGTGTGAAATGGCGTTAAAAGATGCAAAATCTAAAAATGCAAATCTTGTAATCAGCGACGTGATTTTGGTTGGTGGTCAAACACGGATGCCGAAAGTTCAGGAAATGGTACAAAACATTTTCGGCAAAGAACCGCGTAAAGACGTTAATCCTGATGAAGCAGTTGCGGTTGGCGCGGCGATTCAGGCGGGCGTTTTATCAGGCGACGTGAAAGACGTTTTATTGTTAGACGTAATTCCATTGTCGCTCGGTATCGAAACAATGGGCGGTATTTTGACGAAATTGATTGAGAAAAACACCACAATTCCAACCCAAAAATCGCAAGTTTTCTCAACCGCTGACGATAATCAAACCGCTGTAACAATTCATGTTTTACAAGGTGAACGTGAACGCGCAAATGCTAATAAATCACTCGGACGTTTTGATTTGGCTGACATTCCACCTGCATCACGCGGCGTGCCGCAAATCGAAGTTTCTTTCGATATTGACGCAAACGGGATTTTAAACGTGTCGGCTAAAGACAAGGCGACAGGCAAAAAACAATCGATTGTCATTAAAGCCTCAAGCGGTTTGTCGGATGACGAAGTGGAACGCATGATTAAAGATGCGGAAGCACACGCGGACGAAGATCGTAAATTAGCCGAATTGGTTCAAACACGAAATCATGCCGACGGTTTGGTTCACGCCACTGAAAAATCGTTAAAAGATTTAGGCGATAAAGTCAGCGCGGACGAAAAAACTGACATCGAAAAAGCAATTGAAGCGGTGAAAGAAGCCTTGAAAGGTGACGACAAAGAAACCATCGAAGCTAAAACCGAAGCATTAAGCGAGTTGTTTGGCAAATTAGCAGAACGTGCTTATGCGGCTGAAGGTGGCGCAGATGCTGGTCATGCTCACGCTGAAAATGCAAAACCTGCTGACGACGGCGTAATTGATGCCGATTTTGAAGAAGTAAAAAAATAAAATCACGTTTGTTTAAACCTCGGTCTGCCTCGCTTGGAATTTTCTAAGCGGGGCTTTTTTTTATTTTATTTGGTTTCAATCATGACAAATTCAAAAAATTCCCAACCTTTCGGCGCAGTCATGCTAGATATTGCAGGTACAACACTTACTGATTCGGAACGCGAAATACTCAATCATCCGAACACGGGCGCGGTTATTTTATTTGCGCGAAATTACGAAAATCCTGAACAAATTGCCGCGCTAATTCAAGAAATTCGTGCCGCTCGCAACGGTGAAATTTTAATTGCCGTCGATCAAGAAGGCGGACGAGTGCAACGTTTTCAAAACAGTTTCACGCGCTTACCGCCAGCGGCGTTATATGAAAATGAACCCGAAGTCGCTGAAGTGGCGGGTTGGTTAATGGCGGCAGAATTACTCGCCGTCGGTGTGGATTTTAGTTTTGCACCTGTTTTAGATGTGGATTGTGGCGTAAGTAACATTATTGGCAATCGCGCATTTTCACGAAATGCCGAAAAAGTGACTCAGTTAGCGAGTGATTTTCGACGTGGCATGGCTCGCGCGGGCATGGCGGCAACGGGCAAACATTTTCCAGGTCATGGCGCGGTGGCATTGGATTCGCATTTGACCTTGCCAATTGATGAACGGGATTTAGGGACGATTCGCAAACACGATTTACAACCGTTTCGCCAACTTATCGCCGAAGGTTTAGAAGGCATCATGCCTGCTCACGTTCTTTATTCGCAGATAGACGCGCAACCCGCAGGCTTTTCAAATTTTTGGATTCAACATATTTTGCGGGAAGAATTGGGCTTTGATGGCGTGGTATTTAGCGACGATTTGAGCATGGAAGGCGCGGCGAGTGTCGGCGATTTTTCAAAACGCGCAACAGTCGCGTTACAGGCGGGTTGTGATATGGTTTTAGTTTGTAATAATCCAACCGCCGCCGCAGAAGTTTTAGAAGCGTTACCGATTGAAAATAATTCTGACCGTGAACGCCGTTTGCAAAAAATGTGCGGTCAATTTTCGTTGAATCGTGAGCAATTACAAGCCAGTAAAAAGTGGCAACAAGCGGCTTTTCTCGTTCAAGATTTCACAAAACGTTATAGCTAACAATGCGCTATCTAAAAATAAAACTGCCTGCTGGCTTATCAATCGTCACATTATGTGGCTTGATTTTGTTGTCGTTGCAATTGATGAGCAGCGCAACACAAAAAACGTCTGAACTCAGCGCAATGTATTCGTGGCTATTACTGTTCAACGGCGTTGGCACAGTTGCGTTATTAGGTTTAGTTGGTGCAAATTTATACTCACTCACGCGCCAACTCAAACGCCGTGAAGCGGGTTCACGCCTGACAATTCGAATGGTTTCATTATTCGTGGTTTTATCACTCGCGCCCGCAGGGATTGTGTTTTATTTTTCGATGCAATTTTTACATCAAGGCATCGACAGTTGGTTTAATGTCGAGATGGATAGAGCGATGGAAGACGCGCTTGAACTCAGTCAAGCCTCGCTCGACCAGCGTATTCGTTGGCATAAATCGCAAACACTTCAACTGGTTGAAAAAATTTCGGATTTGCCCGAATCGCAAGCCTCGCTTGAAATGGAAAATTTTCGAGTATTTTCTGGCGCAGCAGAAATGACACTGTTTTCACGTCAAGATAGAATTATCGCTTCAAGTAGCGCGAATCCTAGCAATATCTTACCGAGTTTGCCTGATGATCATACTTGGTTGTCTGTGCGGCAAAATGGCGAATTTGCAGCACTCGCGCCTGTTCGTGATGACGCGCTTATGATTCGTGTTATTTTGCCCGTAAAATCGAAAGAACCGCATTATTTACAAGCCCTATATCCCGTTCCTGTTCGAATTTCTGATTTAGCGGATTCGGTTGAATTTGCTTTCGTGCGTTATCAAGAAATGAATTTTTTGCGCGATTCGCTGAAAATGACTTTTTCGCTTGCGTTGTCATTGGTGCTTTTAATCAGTTTATTAGCGGCGATTTGGATTGCTTTTATTAGTATTCGCACCATTATCGCGCCTGTTAAAGAACTCGTTAAAGGCACGCAAGCTGTCGCCTCAGGAAAATATGATCAGCAATTACCTGTTATCGCACAAGATGATTTAGGATTTTTGGTGGAATCATTTAACGAAATGACACAACGGATTGCGCGAGCCAGTCAAGAAACCCGAATGGCGAGTTTTGAAGTTGAAAATCAACGGGCATATTTAGAAACAATCTTGGCAAATTTAACCGCTGGCGTAATTAGTTTCGATGCTAATTATAAAATTCGTACCGCGAATCAGGCGGCATACAAAATTTTTC
>CAZLGN010000205.1:0-3899 GCA_964558865.1 uncultured Methylomagnum sp. | reverse complement strand
CAACACAATCAAAAACGTGAAATTCCAGTTTTTCAGTCAGTTCATTTTGTTTTTTTGTCGCGCCACTGATTTGATTCAATGGATAACCAAATAAAAACAATTCGCCGTCTAACATGACGTTGCAATCTTTTAATGATTGTTCAAGATGTGGCACGTTAAAAAAAGTACCTCCACGACTTTGAAACTTGCCAATTTCAGGAATCCAAACCGCCCTAACACCGTCAAGTTTTGGCGATAAAATCAATTTGTCATCGTCGTTTATTTGATGTGGCACTTTGCGATAATCACGCGCCAACATAGGGCGGATTGATGCTGATTTGCCGCCGATTTCAAGCGTGTAACCTTTGCGTTCAATTTGTTTTGTGTGGAGTGCAACGGCTTCTAACATGGCTTGGTCTGTTGGTGACGTTTCGTTCGATTTACCGATATTTTTACCAGTGCAAACGGTGGTTTTAGTTTGAAGTTTGCCGTCTAACTGCCCGTGTGTGACGGTGTAAGAATCGCCGCTTGTTGCGACATTCCAAGTTTGAATTGCGCCCGTGGCGGTGGTTTTGTAGAGTGTTGGGTTCATTGTGCTAACCCCGCAATAAACGCATCAATATCGGTTTTAAGCACGCCAACAACAGAAGGGGCTATTCTGATTTCGCGTAACGTGCCAGCTTTTAGCATATTGCGAACTTGGGTAGCACTAAACAAAAGTAGCCAAAGTCCCACGCTATTTTTCCAGAAGCCTTTATTACTGTGGTTTGAAGGCACTTAGGCACTTCCCAAATTCAAGCTGTTTTTGAAGGTGAATTTTTGGGAGAAACTAACCCAATAGAATCCTGCATTTTTTCATCGGAAAAATCGAACTCACCATGCAGGTTAAAATGCGCCCAAGTCATTACCGAACCATTTTCAATTGCATCCAATAATTTTGCTTTGCGCTCTTCGTTTTTTTCAGTAGCCAATTCCCGAGATAGATACAAATAATTCCAGCAAACAATCGCATTTTTGATTAGTCGTTGACAGCTTTCAGCAATTTCTTGGTCTTCTTTTTCGCTTTGAATAAGTTCGTGACTATGTCCAAAAGATACCGCTTTAGAAAATTTGTTTGAATTTTCAACACGATTCAATTGTGATTCAATCGCTTGCCTGAAAGGGCAGTCATCGTAGTATTTGAGAATAAATAATGACTTTTGAATTTTGCCAAATTCCTTCAACGCACTGTAAAGCGAATGCTGTTTAGAATAGGAGTTTAGTCGTCTGAACAATTGTGAAGCGGTCGTGATTTTAAGTTGAATCGTGGCAATGAAACGCAAAATATCATCCCAGTGATTTTCGATTAGACTTTCACGAATACGACGAGAAGGCAGCAAAACAAATTCCTGTTCCTCATAATTTTTTCGTGATTCAAAGGCATACAACTTTTGCTTGCTCAGTTTTTTAATTCGCGGAGCAAATTCAAATCCCAAAAAACAGGTTGAAGCAAAAATAACTTCGGTATAACCATGCGTATCAGTGGAATGGATGTCGCTTTTGACCACGTTGTTGTGCATCAAACCATCAATCACATAAGCGGCTTCACGCTCGGCAGAGCTGATTACAACGGAATACCACATGAAATTTCTCGGGTCGATAAAAGTGATACTTGAAGAACCTTTGTTCTGTCCAAAATACTTGAATGAATAATTTGCATTAAGTGAATCGTCATCCACTTCGCGCTTGCGTCCATCGCTTGAAGTATGTAATTTTTCTGATTTCGAGAGATAAATGTTAGGTAAATCGAGCTGACTGACAAATTGCAAAATACGGTCATTTGCCGCGTGAACATTTTGTAGTGAAAAATACCAACGCACGACATTTTCGAGTTCATTTTCATTGATTTCACTAGAAATTTGAGCAAGTTTGCGATGCCCAATATCACAGCCATAACCGATAATTCCTGCGAAAAAGGTTTTAGCATCTGGTTTTTTTCGCTGATATTTGGGTTGCCAATGCTCAAACTCATCGAGAAAATTCGTCGCTTGATTCACTGTTGCCAACACTTCAATCATCGAAATGTATTTTTGAGCAGGAAAAAATGTTCTTAACGGAAGACTTTCAGATTCTTCTTGTTTAGGCGTTTTAATGTCAATTTTCCCATCTTTAAGCACCGAAAAATAAGGATTTTTACCCGCCTTGAAATTTTGATTGGTTTGCTGATATTGCTTATCCAACGCTGATTTGAACGAATTTAGCACGGTTTTACAATCCGCAAATTCTGTTAATTTTGCACGCTCCAAATACTCCGAACGATTGTTTTGCCAATCCGTTTTTGAAATCAAATAATCATCCAGCGGGCGGTATTTTTCAGAGTGAATCAGGTTCAACGCACCAGATTTCACCGCATTTGCAACGTGAACAAACAATAATGCTTTGTAAAGCGAAGTTCTAAATTTTCCATCTTCTGAAATCAAAACCGTTCTTTCTTGAAATGCTAAAAAATCCATTGGTGCATTTTTATCGATGTTACCGTCATGGATTTGAAAATGCTGCAATGCCTTGAGTAATAAGGGCTTAGTGCTGTTTTTATCGAACTGAATTTGACGCACAATATCGGAAACACGGCGTTGCAATTTGAGTGATTTTTCTTCTAATGCGTCAAAATAGTCCTTTCCGCGTTGAGTTCTTTTTTCAGATACATTCAACAGCTCCAATTTTGCTTTTTCTGTTTTTACAGCACAGCTAATGGAATCTATTTTTTGATTATTATTCAATTTGTTATCATCAATAATCTGCTGGATAATTGATAAGGTTTCAAAAGCGTTTTGCTTGAATGCGTCTATCGATTGATTGCGTTGATTTCGCTCTGCAAAATAGGCTTCTTTTTGATTTCTATCGGCTGAATTGGTCGCATTTTTCACAGTTTGCAACAGCGTATCAATCAGCATATCGTTTAACTTGAAGGTCTGATAAGCGATAAATGCAATTAAATACAAGTAGCGAATTTTGGCTGAACGCCGCGAAATCTGTGGGATTTGAGATTTGATAACTAAATAAGCGTAGTGCCGAATGCTGGCGTTACTCAAATTCAATTGCGTTATCACAGGTTGAAATTCGAGATAAAGCGGTTGCAAGGTTTTTAAATCATCCAAGTTTGCTTTAATTTTTAAAGGCTTAGTGGATTGATAAGTCTTTTTGAAAAAGGTAAGCCGATAACTCGAATTGTGATTTTCATCAGACTCTTTTTCTAAAAAACTATCGAGTTTTTCTCGTTGTTTTTCCGTGAGTAAATTAAAAACGGCTGCACTGAGCGTTTTTTCATGCTTTTGAATTTCCTCAATTATTAACGTTGCAAGGACGTTATAGCTTGGTAAAGCAAATTTTCGATAAACAAGCGATTGGATGACATTTAACAAAATCTGTTTTGGACGACATTGCAATCGCACTAAATTTTGAATTTCATTAACCGCGAATTTTTTAGCAACTTCGTTGAATGACGAATAGCCAAGATGCTCCAAAATAAAGCGTTGATGCCGCGCATAGGTTTCTCGACTGTAAGTTTCGAGATGAATTTCCAGTGGGTTAATTCCCATTTTTGCTGCGACGAAGTCAATATCTACTTGTCGAAATTGGCGAGCGAAAAATCGCCGCCGTGCTTTGAAATAACCCATTGTGACCAAAAAACAAACTTTGTTCGTTGGCGTACCTAATTTTTCTAATAAATCCTCAATCGCTTTTGAAACGGTAAAAAATTGTTTGCGTTCAATACTGTTGAATTTAGGTATTGATTCAAACTCTATTTCTTCTAAGCGATTGAAGATTCTCATTTTTGGCATGGATAATTTCCGAAAAAGCTATAGTTAAAACGATGGTTTTTAGAATAAGAATTCTTAAACAAAACTCACTGATATTTGTGACATAATTCTTATCAAATA
>CAZLGN010000204.1:0-4021 GCA_964558865.1 uncultured Methylomagnum sp. | reverse complement strand
GAAAAATTACGATTATTCGCGTGCGGGAATGTATTTTGTGACGATTTGCGTGAATCATCGATTACCGTTGTTTGGGCGGATTTTTAACGGTGAAATGGAATTAAATGAGGCGGGAATTATTGTGAAAAATATGTGGTTGGATTTGATGAATCATTTGTCGAATTTGGCGTTGCATGAATTTGTGGTGATGCCGAATCATTTTCATGGAATCGTTGAAATTGAACATTCCGTAGGGGCAGGTCTTGTGCCTGCCCTCAATACACGAAATTGCGCGAATGAAGGGCAACCACAAGGGATTGCCCCTACATTAGGTGAAATTGTTGGTACATTTAAATCATTAACCACCAACGAATATATCCGAAATGTTCGTCAAAATCATTGGCAACCTTTTGAGCAAAAATTGTGGCAACGCAATTACCACGAACACATTATTCGTAACGAGGCGGATTATTTGCGGATTGCAAATTACGTTGAAACCAATCCATTATGTTGGCAGAAAGATTGTTATTTTTCGTAGTAAAAATTGAGGAAAAAAATGAAATTACAAAAAATGAGTTTAGGTTTTGCCGCTTTGGCAATGAGTTTAAACGTGTTCGCGGCAGATTTAACTCGCGTTGAAATTGAGCAAAAGTTGAAAAGTGCTGACAAAACGCACGTCGCCGATTTACGGCGCAAAGATTTTCGCGGACTGGATTTGTCAAAATTGGATTTTCGCCACGCAGATTTGTGGGGAACAGATTTGCGTGACGCGAATTTGAACGACAGTGATTTGTCGAATTTGAATTTAGATTTAACGGTGATGACACGAATTCATTTTGCGCGGGCAAATTTATCGAACACCAGCATTTTCGGCGTGAGCATGATGGATTCTGATTTAAGTGGCGCGAATTTGAGTGGCTCGCGTTTTATTGCGAATTTAGATAAAGCGAATTTGAGTGGCGCGAATTTGCAAAATATCAATTGGGGCGCGGACATGAAAAATCAGCCGATGGGTTTAATGCGCGTGAGTTTGAACGGCGTGAATTTATCGAATGCCAATTTAACGAATGCGAATTTGAATCGCGCGTTAATGAAACGGGCGGATTTAACGGGTGCAAATTTGAGCAATGCTGATTTAACGATGGCGGATTTAAGCGGTGCGAATTTAACTAATGCCAATTTTAAAGGCGCGAATTTGAATGGGACAAAATTCGGCTTCATTAAAGACAAGTCGGTTTTTAATGGCGCGTTGAATGTGAACGCGGCGATTTTTGAAGAATAACGATGCGAATTTCCAGACTTTATACAGCCGCCGCGTTACAAACAGGCAGAACAATCGAATTAGACGATGATAACGCCCATTACGTCCGAAGCGTGTTGCGTTTGAAAAGTGACGCGCCAATTATTTTATTCAACGGAACGGGCGGCGAATTTTTAGGCAAAGTTACCGAAGTTAGCCGTAAATCCGTTCGGGTCGAATTAGAAAATTTTATTGACCGCAGCGTCGAATCCAACTTAAAAATTCAACTTGGCTTAGGGATTTCGCGCGGCGACCGCATGGATTTTTCAGTACAAAAAGCGGTGGAATTAGGCGTAACAGCGATTACGCCTTTAATTACCGAGCGTTGTGTCGTGCAATTTAAAGACGAAAAGAAATCACAGCGTTGGCAACATTGGCAAAAAATTATTCAACACGCCGCCGAACAAAGTGGGCGCACGGTGTTACCTGATTTTGCGGATGTTTCGACCTTGAATGCGTGGGTAATAGGGCAGGGCGGTTTAAAAGTTTTTCTCGATCCGTATGCTGAAAAAACCTTAGCGCAATTGTCGCCTGAAAATAATTCCGTGACGTTATTAACAGGCCCCGAAGGGGGATTTTCAAGCGCAGAACGCGAAGTTGCGAAAGCAGCGGGTTTTATTCCAGTTCGATTAGGCGCACGGATTTTACGCACTGAAACGGCATCGCTTGCGGCATTATCAGCGGTGCAAATGTTGTGGGGCGATTTTCAATAATGTGTCGTGCCATTTTTTATGCGTTCGTGCCGATGTTGGCATTGTTGGCGATAACAGGTAGTGCCTGTGTGTTGAGTTACTTAATTGCCTTGAGTTTTAACGACCCGACGATATTGCGAAAATTGATGATTCGTTTGTCACAAATTATGTTGTTGTTGAGTATTTTTCCCATTTCAAAATGGTTAAGACTGAATAAAGAAATACTTGGTTACGCGCCGTTCAAAATCATGTTCAAACAATTTTGGCGCGGTTTTGGTTTGAGTTTGTTGATTTTACTGCCTGTTTTTTTAATGCTTAACTTTTTGGGCATTCATTCAGTCGATATGACAAAAGCGTGGACACTTGATTGGATTGTAAAAAAAATCGGCGTAGCGTTTGGATTGGCGTTATTGATTGGCATCGTTGAAGAATCGGTATTTCGTGGCTTGTTGCTGACCAGTTTGAGGAAATACTTGCCCAGCTTTTCAGCCGTTTTCATTAGTTCGATTTATTATGCAGGCTTGCATTTTTTAGACAGCAAATCGCCCATTTCAGAAGCAACGTTGAGTTTAAACGGCAGCTTTCAATTATTGAGCGAGGCATATCAAAACGTTTTCGCCATGCAAGAACCGACGGCGTTTCTGGCATTATGCGCGGTTGGATTATTTCTTGGTGTATTGAGGTGGCGCGAGGAGATGAATTTAGCAATGTGTATTGGTTGTCACGCGGGTTGGGTGACGCTCATTCGCATGAGTAAATCGACGATGAGCGTTGATTTTAATACGCCATATTCGTTTTTAGTGAGTCATTACGATGGCGTGATTGGATTATTCGTTGCGGGTTGGTTGTTGTTCGTGTTGGCAAATTATTGGTTATTCTCGAAAGTTATCAAACTGTAACGGTTGTTCTAAGTCGGCATTTCGTAAAAATTGAATCGTAGCTTGTAAATCGTCTCGATTTTTGCCGTTCACGCGCAATTTTTCACCTTGAATTGCTGCTTGAACTTTGAGTTTGTTATCTTTGATGAGTTTAACGATTTTTTTTGCGAGCGTTGATTCGATGCCTTGTTTTAGCAAAACTTCTTGGCGCATCAATTTTCCGCTGCCTTTTGCGTCATTGACTTCCATGCACGCAATGTCAATGCCGCGTTTAGTGAGTTTTGAACAGAGAACGCTAAACATTTGTTGCAATTGGAATGTGGATTGCGAAATCATGACAATCGTGGTGTCGTTGAGTTCAAAACTGGAATCTGTGCCTTTAAAATCAAAGCGTGTAGTGACTTCTTTGTTAGCTTGATCGACGGCATTTTTAGCTTCGTGGACATCGAATTCGGAAATAATATCAAATGAGGGCATAAATTTAGTTGATTAGTGAATAATGACGTACCTTATAATATGACAAAATTATTTAAACGCACAATTTTAGGATTTTCATTATTATGGTTTTAGCTTCTATTCACATACTTGTGTACACAGTGTTATTTTTTGCAATTGGAATGTATAAGCCAAAATGGGCTTTGTTTTTTTTGAAAGAACCGACACGATTTTTAGTATCGTCGATTGCTTTGGTTTCGTTTATGATTGGTGCAACTGTTTATGGAGAAGGACATAAACAAGAGCTTTTGTTAGTAAAACAAGCTGCCGAAAAAGGGGAAGTTGTTTCAGAAGTCCCTGAGGCAAAATAATTTTTAATAAATTTTTAGGAGTTAGTGCAATGCAATGTAATTATGTTATTCGATCGATTCTAGCGGGCGCATTATTAAGTACAAGTGCTGTTAGTTATGCGTATTCTGCTGGTGAAGTAGACGAGATTTGTAAAAAACCGCAAGTACGGGAGTTTAGTTTGCCAATTTATCAAGAGCCTGAAAAAATCGAAGTGGCGGCTGAATCGGAATTTTCATTTAAATTGTCAGAATGGACGGATCCAAGCACTATTAAAGTCACAATGAAGGAGCAGCCAGTGCCAATTGTTGTTGAAAGCAACAGCAGTTTTCACAAAGTAACGGCAAAAATTCCTGCTGAATACACTGGAAAATATGTACGTATCAATT
>CAZLGN010000203.1:0-4052 GCA_964558865.1 uncultured Methylomagnum sp. | reverse complement strand
CCGAAACGCTGATTTCAGATTTAATTCAATTCAAACAAGCCGACGATTCAATAAAACTGATTCGATTAAGTGCGCGACCGATTGCACTCAAAACGCACGAGCGGTTTGTGTTGTTGTGCTTTGAAACGGTGACAAACAACGTTCCCGAAGTTGCAGCTAAAGCCTTTAATCTTGACGCTGAAACAATTGAACGGATTGAAATTTTAGAAAATGAACTCGCGGCAACGCGCGAAAGTTTGCAAGCGACCATTGAAGAACTCGAAACCTCAAACGAAGAATTGCAAGCCACAAACGAAGAACTTATGGCTTCAAATGAAGAATTGCAAAGCTCAAACGAAGAGTTGCAATCGGTCAATGAAGAACTCAATACCGTCAATGCTGAATATCAAGAAAAGGCAGGCATTTTAAGTCAGCTCAACGCCGATTTGGACAGTATGGCAAAAGCCTCAGGCGTGGCGACGATTTTTATTGATGAAGAATTGCGTTTAACCCGTTTCAGCCAAGATGCGATGCAAATTTTCAAATTACGCAATTCCGATATTGGACGGCGTTTAGACGATTTCGCCCACACGCTCAAATATGAACATTTGATTGACGATATTGAAAACACCTTGCAATTACAACGCATGACCGAGCGCGAAATTTTATCCAACGATGGACGCACATTTTTAGTGCGTATTTTGCCGTATTTCGTGCCGTCAACCATGTCAAAAGGTATCGTCGCCAGTTTTGTTGATATTACCTCGTATCACGATGTTCAACGCTTACAAGCCATTCTTGACGCGCTCCCCGAACACATTGCTGTTTTAGAACATGATGGAAAAATTGTGATGATTAACGCGGCATGGCAACGTTTTGCCAAAGCAAATGGCGACATTGAACTCAAACACACAGGCATCGGCAAGAATTATTTTGAAGCGTGCCAAGTCGCCAACATCGAAGGCGCGGAAATGGCACAACTCGCCATTCGTGGCGTGAAAAGTGTTCTTGAAGGGTCAAGCGCGTTTTTCTCGTTGCAATATCCGTGTCATTCACCGACAGAAAATCGCTGGTTTGTGATGAATGTTGCGCCGATTAAAAGCTACGATTACGGCGCAGTCGTTAGTCACATCAACATTTCATCGTGGTACGAAAACCAAGACAAAAAGGACACAGAACGTGCTGAATAATCCAAAATTGAAACAATTGCGCGAACGCGCGGAATTCGCGCTGAAAAATGGTGAACTCGCCTTTCAACGATTAACCGATATTGAAGATTGGGAAAGCGCACGCGAATTAGTCGAAGAATTTCGCGTTTATCAAGCCGAGCTTGAAATTCAAAATGAAGAGCTAAATCGTTCACAACTTCAAGCAGAACAAGCCTTAGCGCGTTATCGTTTGTTATTTACCTCGCTGCCGCTTGCTGCGGTTATTTTGGATCGTTACGGCATTATTGAAGATACCAATACGCACGCGATTGATTTATTTGGATTTAGCACGGGGTCAAAATTACTCAAACACTCGATTTATCGCTTAATTGCTGACGAAGATAGAAACCGTATTCTTGACGTGTTGCATTTAGAAAACAGCGGCATGACAACCATTTTGCACGATATAAAAGTGCGAAATCGCCATAACGAATGGGTTGTGATGGACGGGCATTTAATTCATTTGCCGCTCGATTATCATTTGGATAATTACACGTTGCTTTTACTGGTGGATCGCAGCATTGAAACGGCGCGAGAACAAGATCGTGTGTTATTTCAATCGATGTTTGATAACAGCCCGTCGATTATGGTCGCTTTCGATGAACAAGGTCATTGTTTGCTTGCAAATAGTGCGATGCTTAAATTTATCAACCGTTCCGCCGAGCAAGTTTTAGGACAAGCACGCCAATCTTGGCAAAATTCAGTTGATGCAAAAAAACTGCAAGAAAAAGATTTAGCGGTTATTGAAACAGGCAATCCCTCGCTGGAAGAAGAATTACTTTCAGTCAATAACTCGTCAAAACATCATTACATTAGCAACCGTTTTCCATTGCGAAATAAAGACGGCGATATTTTCGGCGTAGGTTTAGTGAAAACCGATATTACGGCGATTCGAGAAATTGAAGTGCGTTTGCAACTTGCCATGCAAGTTTTCAGTCAAGGCTCTGAAGGCATTATTATCACCGACGAAAAAAATAACGTTATTTCGGTCAATAAAGCGTTTGAGCGCATTACAGGTTATAAAGAAGCCGATGTTTTAGGTAAAAATCCTGCGATGTTATCGTCAGGGAAGCAAGATAAAACATTTTATAAAGAAATGTGGAACACGCTTTTAACAAAAAATGAGTGGGAAGGTGAATTATATAATCGACGCAAAAATGGCGAATGTTATCCGCAACATTTAAGCGTCAGTCGCGTTTTAGATGAAGACGAAAAATTCACGACTCATTACATTGCGATTTTCAATGATGTGACGCACAAAAAACAAATCGAGCAAGAAATTCATAAATTGGCGTTTTATGACCCGCTCACAAACACGCCAAATCGACATTTATTACAAGACAGAGTCACCCAAGCCATTGGCAGCGCAGTTCGAGAAAAGAGTAGTTTTTGTTTAATGTTTTTAGATTTGGATCATTTCAAAGAAGTGAACGATACGTTAGGACACGCAGCGGGCGATGAACTTTTAATCGAAGTGGCACGTCGTCTTGAAAGTCAAATTCGAGATAAAGACACGGTTTGTCGTTTTGGTGGGGATGAATTTATTTTATTGATTGATGGCATTGATAAAGTTGATGCCGCGATTAAAGCGAGTGCGATTTTAGCGGTAATTTTAAAACCCTATGCTATTCATGGCGAAGTGTTAAATATATCAACGTCTTTAGGCATTGCGATTTATCCCGATGATGGCGAAGATTATCAAACACTGCTTAAAAATTCCGATACCGCGATGTATCAAGCGAAAGAAAATGGACGAAATGGTTTTCGATTTTTTCATCAAGAAATGGAAGATTCAATTTTAAAACGGGTAACAATGGAACTTGCCTTACACAACGCCATTGAAAATGACGAATTTTGGCTCGCGTATCAACCTCAAATTTGTTTAACCACAAAAAAATTGGTCGGCGTGGAAGTGTTATTGCGTTGGAAAAATCTTGAAATGAATAATCCATCGCCTGACGAATTTATTCCGCTTGCCGAAGCGAATGGTTTAATTGTGTCGATTGGCGAATGGGTTTTAAAAGAATCATTGAAACAACACAGAAAATGGCTTGATGCGGGACATGAACCTTTTACGCTGGCAGTGAACATTTCAGCACGGCAATTTTGGAGTGGAAATTTTGCTGATTTGGTACGCGATACGTTATTTGAATCTGGTGTGCCAGCCTATTTGTTAGAACTCGAATTAACGGAACGACTTGTGATGCGTGAACCCCAAGATGTCATTGAAATTATGAACGATTTGAAATTGTTAGGCATTCAAATTTCAATTGATGATTTTGGAACAGGTTATTCGTCGTTGAATTATTTAAAACGTTTGCCTGTTGATAAATTAAAAATTGATCAATCGTTTGTGCGAGATATTGAATTGGATAACGATGACGAGGTTATTGTGTTATCGATTGTGCAACTTGCAAAAGCCTTGCGAAAAGAAACGATTGCAGAAGGTGTTGAAACGTTAGCACAAGAGGCATTTTTGCTAAATATCGGTTGCAATACAAGCCAAGGTTTTTTGCATGGTTATCCAATGTCAGTTGAATTTTTTGACATTTGGCTGAAAAACAAAGGTTGAACGTTATGGATTAGATACACCGCCGTCATAATAATCGACATATCGGTAGGGGTTCACTGCGTGAACCCGCCTAAACGCAACGTGCTATTGATACGATTTTGTTAGACGGGCGTACGCAGTACGCCCCTACAAAATTTTTGCGTAACATCACATTTCAAACTCAAACTCAAATTCAAATTCAAATTCAAAAAAATAATCATGAAAATCAATCAACTTTTAGCGCAAGAATTAGCGGTCAATCTCAATCAAATTGCCGCCGCTGTCGAACTTTTAGACGAAGGCGCAACGGTGCC
>CAZLGN010000202.1:0-4052 GCA_964558865.1 uncultured Methylomagnum sp. | reverse complement strand
TTGATCAATTTCAGGGGGCGACAGTACATTAAATGGAATCAGCACCCGCTAGAGAATTTCTTTCAGGCGATTTTATGCAAACAATAACCAAATCATTCGGTAAAAAGTTAATCCGCGCCAACCTTTTCAAAAATGAAACCGCCAGCTTAATACGACGTAATAAATTCTTTTCTTACGAACTAACGCCAGCAGCGAATAACGAACTCTACAAAGATTTAACAAAAACATTCTTTAGTTAATCAATAACATAGCTCAATTATTAACCACTTAGTTAATAGACAAAACTAACACCATCAATCCAGAATGCCGTTTTTAACACAACACGGCATTTACAAATGAAATCCAATATCATCCAGTTCAACAAACCCAAAACAACAACGGCTTGCCAATGTGAATGTCATTCATTCATCGCTAACAATCCCAACGTTCCAGAAAATGAAAAATCTTATCCGTTCCTTTGCCTGCTATGTGACAGCGAGCCATGTTGTGAAACGAACCAACAGGAAAAGATTTTTAATAATTAGTGCTGTAATTCTAACTAACGCCACAAACTTCAATCATACAGGTTTAAGCCCTCAAAATTGCCCTTCTAAGGCGTTTTCTTTAAAAAGTAATACCAATGCCTAGGTGGCGCGTTTAAATCAGCCTAAAACCGCCACTCTTTCTAAACTTCGCGTTCCAACACGTTGGTATCAAATTTTGAATATCCGATAAAATTGCGATTTAAACAACGTTTTCAAAATAGGCAATACTACGGTATTACTTTATTTCCTTTCTCGCCTTAAATCGAAAGTTTGAAAAATCAAGACATCTATTTTCATGCCAACTTTAAAAGCTATACATATCGCACCGTTAATACGTTGGCATCTTTATTGCTAAAGCGCATTAGTTGCCGCTGTACTGTTTGGCACTACGTTGATATGTTATAACATACGACAGAAATACACGACAACAATAATAACCTTACACAAAGTAATGTTTTAGCAGATTTGCAGATTAGGGCGGATTGTTATCGGCGTGCCTAGTTTTGAGTCATAACCGCGCCACAACTAGCCTATAGAAAGTTGTAACAACTTTTTTAAAAATGCTATATTCTGTTACAACTTTCTATAACTCAACAGTGGCGCGAAAAATGACAAATTCTGGTAGAGGCGGTAAAAGAGAAAATTCTGGACGAAAAGTAAAAGAGAAAACAACGGTCGTACGAATACCAGTCTCGTTACTCGAAGTAGTTAAAAATATGATTGCGAATCACACGGTAAACGGTACGAGCCGCAAACCCCGCGCCATAATCACAAACGATTTGAAGCTGGCAGTTTGGAATGAGTACAAGGCAGGCAATAAGCAATTAACGATTGCAACCCGCTACAACATTTCAGTTCCTACAGTTTCAAACATAGTAAAAGAGTTCAAAACCAAAACCGATTAAAACGTTTTCAGCCAAAACCAAGGGCATGGTGTTATGCCCTTTTTATTGCCTAAAATTTGGTGAAGCAGGTGAAGCAGAACGTAGCACCCCTTAGGGTGTTGCTACGCTACGCTTCACTTAACCTCGGAGCATTGCTTCACTTTGCTACGCTACGCTTCACTTGCTTCACTATCGACAAGCCAGCAGTATTCACCACAACATCTTATTTTATAAGCGTTTTCTAAGTTGGTTAATGCCCTGCTTAATGCGCTACGTTTTGAATTTTGAGAAATCGCAAAGCGTGGATATGCGTAGCAGCGTAGCGTAGCAATCGAGACAACTTGCTTCACTGCTTCACCAAACCTTTCGACAATGTGCTGCGGTGGTGCTTCACTTGCTTCACTGATTGCTTCACTAATCGCCGCCAACGTAGCAAGCTCTTTTTCATTCAAACTTTTGGTAGTTTTAAAATCAGGCTTTGAACCTTCAACGCTAGTCATAGCAAGGCTTGTAACGGGTTCACCATCATCGTCAATAATTTCTAAATCGACAACTTTAGCCGCCATGTAAATATCTTTGAAGTTTTCGCCGTCCTTCATTTTTTCGCATGACATTACGGTATTGGAACCACCACCACGTTTTAACTCGATGCTGAAATCAACGTTATTTTTGAATGCACTCGCGCCACGCATTCCTTTGGTGTCATCTTTGCCCGTGTGGTGTACGATAATTGAAGAAGTGCCATATTCATTGTGGCAAGTATTGCGAACTAAATTTAGAACCCGCGCCACGTCTCCGTTGTCATTTTCATTTGTATTGCTAACCAATGACGAAAACGTGTCAAAGATAACTAGCGCGGGTTTGATTTGAGTTATCGCGGATTTTAGTTTTGCCATGTCGCTGGGGTTATCAATGCTGATAGGTTCGTTCAACAGAAGAAAAGCATCATTATGGAATTCACCGTTGGTTATCACTTGCGCTCTTAAACGCCGTGAAATACCGCCAGAACCCTCGCCGCAAACGTAAATGACAGAACCTTGTTTCTTTACTTTATGCCCCATAAAATCCCGTCCGTTTGCTATACAATGCGCCATTTCTAAAACAGTAAATGATTTGTAAGACATTGATGCCCCAAAGATAACGCCATGTGCGTCTTGCTCAATGATGCCTTTAATAAGATAGTTTGGGCTTGTTACGCTACGCGCCAATTGGTTCGCGGTTGAAAAAGTTGGATGATGTTTCATGGGGTATTGCTCAAAAAGGATTATTGAGGCAACTGTATAGAATGGTAGAATGAACTGTGATTTTACACACACGCCCTTTGTTACTGTCTTAGCAGTTACATTAACGCAAAGAATGTTTGACGCATCCAAGCGGGGCAATTATCACTCGCTAACAGAATCAATCCTAGAGTTATTTTCTTTCAGCCACCAGTAGGTGGTTTTTTTATGCCTGCCATTTTGAAATCGAAAAAACTCCATAGCAAGTTATGCGCCAACTATTGCAATGTTCAAAATCTATTTTCGTGCCAACTTTTTGTTTTGCTTATAAAACAATCACTTATATTTTCCATCAAAATAAGCGTAAAAACCCTTTACGACCGTATAGCTTTTTGATAGAATACTTGCACTAGATAAATCCACTCAATTTTTAAAAAGGTAAGCAAAATGAAAGCAATCGCATATTTAAGAGTTTCAACAAGCGAACAAGGAAAATCAGGTTTGGGCTTGGAATCACAACAAGCTGAAATCGTCAGATTTTGCGAAGTAAATAACATCGAGTTAATTGCAATAGAAGGCGAAGTGGCATCCGCTGGCGGTTATTACAAAAAACGCCCTGTTTTGAATTCTGTACTAGAACAATGCAAAAAAGAAAAATGTGCATTGATTGTTAGCAAGTTGGACAGATTAAGCCGTGACGTTGAATCTATCGCAAACTTAAC
Source organism: uncultured Methylomagnum sp. (assembly GCA_964558865.1). GTDB lineage: Bacteria > Pseudomonadota > Gammaproteobacteria > Methylococcales > Methylomonadaceae > UBA10906. The sequence continues at coordinate 702 of CAZLGN010000202.1, read as the reverse complement.
TAATGACAAATCCATTCGGTTTATCGTGGCAAATTTAGGATTGAAAGCAGACAACATGACTATCGGGATTCATGCGGTCGTAGCTCAACAGGAACGCGATTTAATTGGAAAACGTACCAGTGACGCATTACAGGCAAAAAAAGCGCGTGGCGAAAAACTAGGCGGCAATGCAAATTTAAAAGATGCCCAAACGAAAGGAACAGAACAGTCAAAAATTGTCGCCGATAACTTTGCCGAAACAATGCGGCTTGATATTGTGGGATACAGAATGCAAGGCTTATCTTTTACAGCAATTGCCAAAAACTTAACTGGTAGAGTTAAAACAGCACGGGGCGGCGATAATTGGTCGGCACAGCAGGTTATTAACTTAGCTGAAAGATTGGGCATCCAATAACAACCAACAATACCGCCCAAACCAAGGGCGGTTATCCATTTACCCCGCGCCACCTTGAAAACCTTCAAACCGATTAGCTTTATAGGCATTCAAGATATGTGTGTTACATAGCACACACATTCCAAAACTAGCCGCGCCGATAACAATCCGCCCTGAAACTGATTTTTGCTAAATTCCTACTATTTTGTATGGTTATTATCTTGTCGTTGGGGTTTGACTACTAACGGGGCGAAAACGTACGCTAAGGAATTTCAATTTTCATAAGCGACTAATTTCATTTAATAATTTATAAACCGTCGATCTTCCGA
>CAZLGN010000201.1:0-4064 GCA_964558865.1 uncultured Methylomagnum sp. | reverse complement strand
TTTGAAATGCTACATTTTACAGTCAAGCTAATTTTTTATGAGAAAGCCGTGCCCATCCATTCAGAGTATCCTTCCCATCATTTCCATTGAATGTGTAATGTAAATTCTCTAAATCGTTAGTATTGTTATAACCAAAATACCCAAATTTAATTACATCATCACCAGCCCCACCAAACATATAACCTTCTGCACTAGGTTTATACCAAAATGATGCTACAAGCATATCATTACCGTCATCGCCATAACTATAACCACCATAGCTATTTACATCTGTACTTATAGTGTCATTTCCAGTTCCACCATGTATAGTGTTACCAGTACCATCATAATTGATGTCGTCGTTACCAATACCTCCGTCAATTATTGAATTATCTCCAGCCACGAAAATTTTATCATTTCCCGCACCAGCATAAATCGAGTCAACTCCTTCAGATGTTTTAATGTAGTTATTGCCATTCCTCGTGATAATAAAATCATTTCCACTTCCCGACGTAATTGAATTATCGCCCTCCCCAGCGTCAATTGAATTATTACCATCGCCAGCATCGATACTGTCGTTGCCTACGCCCCCAAGAATATAATCATCACCAGCCCCACCAATAAGCGAATCATCACCTAAACCACCGTCTAAATAATCATTGCCTTCTTTGCCATTCAGCGTATCGGCTCCGCCTAAACCTAAGATTTTTTCATTCAGCGCACTGCCTTCCATGGGGTCAGCATCTTCGGTTAAAGGCAATTCATAATCATAGGTGCGGGTATCTTTTGGCAAAGCGGTTTTTGCCGCAGGTGCTGGCTCTGGTTTAACAATGGGTTTTTCAACTGGTTTTTCATCAATAACAGGCGTTTCAATTGGCGTGTCATCAACTTTGCCACTAATCACATCTGCTGCGTTAATCGTTGAACCGTCCGAAAATTGGATGATTTCGATATTTGATAAAATATCTTCACCTTCGCCGCCGTCATCACGATTATTGCCATCGCCGCCGATGAATTTCACGATGATTTGCGCTCCGTCTGCGCCGACGCTGGCGGTGATTTGATAATTTTTTTGCAGGTCGTTATAAATCGCGGTGTCTGTGCCGTCGCCCCCTTCTAAAATATCGTTCCCGTCGCCGCCTTCCAATTCGTCGTCACCGCCAGCACCGTCGAGCGTGTCATCGCCGCCCATGCCGTTGAGTGAATTCGCAACCGTGCCGTCTTCTTTTTCTTGAATCAGATTGCCGAATTCGTTGCCTGTGCCGTCAATGGCATTTACGCCCGATAATTCCAGAGCTTCGACGTTTTGCGCGGAACTTAAATTGAATGAAACGGTGGCACTGACTTGGTCTAAATCGCCGCCTTCTTCAGTTTCGATGATGGTGTCTTCGGTGTTGTCCATGAAATAAACATCGGAATCGTCGCCGCCAATCAGCGTGTCAACGCCAAAACCACCGTCGAGCGTATCAACTCCCGCGCCACCTTTTAGCGTATCCATGCCTGCGTCGCCGCGTAAATAATTGTCGGCGGCATTTCCTGTGATGGTGTTGTTGGCTTTATTGCCTGCGCCATTGCTGACATCGTTGCCGCTTAAAATCAGATTTTCGACATTGGCGGGAAGCGTGTAATTGAGCAACACACTTTCGACCGTGTCATTGCCGCCTGTTGTGATGACTTTGTTTGTTTCAGAAATGAAGTCTTTGAGATTATCGACAAAGTAATAATCGTTGCCATTGCCGCCCGTCATGGTGTCAGCACCCGCGCCACCGTTTAACGTATCGTTTCCTGCGTCGCCCGTGAGTTTGTCGTTATCTTTGCCGCCACTTAATGAATCGTTACCGCTGCCACCGATTAAGGTGTCTTTGCCTGCGTCACCGACTAACGTATCGTCACCGTTTTCGCCATTGAGCAAATCGTTATCCACGCCGCCATCGATAAAATCATTACCTAAACCGCCGCTTAACGTGTCCAACCCTGCTAAACCTGTGAGCGTATCGTTGGCGAGTGAACCGTTATTTTTATCGGCTTTTGCTGTGCCTTTGAACTGTGCCATTTTTGTCTCTCCTGTTATTGTGATTTTTTGTATAAGCCGCCGACAAGCGTAAACTTTAATCTAACGGAACTCAAACAACCGATAAGCGACTTCACCAGCGGTTTTATTTTTCAATAATTGCCAACGTGCAGACAATTCAAGATTTAAAGCGATTTCTGTTTCAACGTAAATTTTCGCGTAAGGCGAAAGCCAATTATTTTTTTCGAGCAATTCACAACTTTGCGCCACCAAATCAAATCCAAAAGGCGGGTCGATAAACACAATATCAAAAAGCGTTGCAGGCGTTTTTGTTAAAAATGTCAGCGCATCTGCGTGAACGATTTGAATTTGTGGCGCAGCGAGTTTTGTGGCATTCGTTTTTAAAACACCGCACGCGGCAGCATTATTTTCGATTTGCACCACAGCTCTTGCACCACGCGAAGCGGCTTCAAAACTTAACGCGCCACTGCCTGCAAATAAATCTAAGCATTGACTGTTAAAAATATCCGTTTGTAACCAGTTAAAAAGTGTTTCGCGGACACGATTTGGCGTGGGTCGCAAACCATCGGCATCGATAACATCAATTTGCCGACTGCGCCATTGTCCACCGATAATTTTTAACACGCCGTTTGGAGAAGGTGATTTTGAGTGTTGGGTTTTGGATTTCATAAAAAAGGGCAGGGGATTAAAAAAAGGCAGGGGAATGTTTGGATTCGATAATTTCAACGCGAGCCGTAATGCCACAAACGAGAGTGTAAGGAATGGTATTTGAGCAAATGGCGATTTCTTCAATGGGCAAATTTTCGCCCCACAAAATAACGTTGTCGCCTACTTTCGCGGTGGTATTCAAACCCAAATCGACCGTAATCATATCCATAGAAACGCGCCCAACTAATGGCACACGCACACCATTAACTAAAACGGGCGTGCCATTTTTCGCATAACGCGGATAACCGTCGCCGTAACCAATCGCAATTACGCCTAATTTTGTTGCCTGTGGACTTGTCCAAGTGCCGCTATATCCTACCGTTTCACCCGCCCCCACTTCTCGCACCGAAATTAAATGGGAGTGCAAACTCATTAACGGTTTCAATCCCTCAAATTCTCCTGTCGAATCCTCGAACGGCGAAATACCATACAGCATAATTCCCGCTCGAACCCAATCGGTAAGTGAATCTTGCCACGCTAAAATGCCTGCTGAATTCGCCATACTTTTTTCGCCGTCATAATTCGCGGTGAGTTGATTGAATAATGCAATTTGTGACCGTGTTTTAGAATCCGTTTTATCGTCTGCATTGGCAAAATGGGTCATAAAATTCAACGGTTTTTTAACCGATTTGTACCCGCTCAATTGCTCATAAACACTCGCCACATCATGCGGTTTAAAGCCTAAACGATTCATACCAGTGTCTAATTTTATCCATACGCTTAACGGTTTTGGTTCATGAGTCGTTTTTAAAATTTCTATCTGGTGCTGCGAATGTAGCGAGGCTTCTAAATCGAAATTCAACAAATTTTGTAATTCCTCACGTTCGGTAAAACCTTCTAACACCACAATGCGTTGTTGAAATCCCGCTTTTCGCAAACGGATTCCTTCTTGAACTCGCGCCACCGCAAAACCATCGACTAACACATTCAACGATTGCGCGACCCGCAACAAACCGTGTCCATAAGCGTTAGCTTTAATGACCGCCATAATTTTGGAGTTAGGCGCGGCTAAACGCACTTGCTGAACATTGTGTGAAATGGCGTTGATATTGATAACGGCGTAAGCGGTGCGATTCATAACATGAGATGAAAATTAAAAAAGTGGATGTTGTGACAAATAAGTGCCGCCTAAAATGAATGCCATAAAGGCTAAATAAACGATGGCAGCGACGCGACGGGCTTTTTTACTTTGTTCGTATTTGGTCATTATTTGGGATTATTTCAATGCGTCGGTGACGTGCGGTTCAATTAACTGGTACATCAATTGGTGCATTCTTGGACTAGCAGCAATCACATTGCCCGATTCTAAATAACCATCGTTAAACGAAAAATCTGTTGCAACGCC
>CAZLGN010000200.1:0-4109 GCA_964558865.1 uncultured Methylomagnum sp. | reverse complement strand
AAAATTGATCAATTTCAGGGGGCGACAGTACATTAAATGGAATCAGCACCCCTTTAGCATAACGTTAAACGCTAGTAACTAAAGGGAAAAACCATGCTAGATACTTATGAAAAATCTCACATTGTTACGCAGTTAGAAAACAAAATTTCTCGTTTAGAGCATTTGCTTTCTGTCGCGCCTTTAACGATTTACACACGCAGTCCGTTTAGTCCGTTTTCAATTACGTTTGTCTCAAACAGCGTAAAAGAATTAACGGGTTTTAATGCCGACGATTTTTTGAATTATCCGAATTTATGGATTGACAACGTGCATCCCGAAGACGTTGAACAAATTTATTCAAATTTGCATCACGTTCTGCTCGGTGAACCAATTATTCAAAAATACCGTTTCAAAATGAAAAATGGCGAATGGAAATGGCTGCGTGAGCGTTTAAAACTCGTTAAAGATAAAACAACAGACAAACCGCTCGAAATTGTAGGTGGTTGGACAGATATGTCTGAGCTTATTCACGCTGAAAATGCGCTGATTCAATCACAAGAAAAAATTCAACATCTCGCGCATTACGACGCGCTCACAAACTTACCAAATCGCGTTTTAATTACCGAACGCATTGAGCAAGCGATTCATTTTTCTGACCGTGAAAATTGGAGTTTTGCGCTGTTATTTTTGGATTTAGATGATTTTAAAATCGTCAATGATTCGCTTGGACATCATTATGGCGATGCGTTATTAAAAAAAGTTGCCCAACGGCTGCAAAAAAATCTGCGTGAAGTCGATACCGCAGGGCGTTTAGGCGGTGATGAATTTGTAGTTATTTTGAGTAACACCAATTCAAACGGTTCGGCGTATGTAGCACAAAAAATTATTAACGCTCTAAAAGAGCCGTTCAATGTCGATGGCAAAATGTTGTCGATTCAAACCAGTATTGGCATCAGTATTTATCCTGAAAATGGGCGCGACAGTCATACGCTAACACGTCATGCTGATATTGCGATGTATCAAGCGAAAAGCGCGGGGCGTGGGCAGTATTGTTTTTTCAATTTCAAAATGAATGCGATTTTGGAACATCGGCTGGCAATGGAGCGTGATTTGCGTGTGGCAATTTCAAAAAAACATTTTTTGCTGCATTACCAGCCACAAATTGATTTGCTAACACGAAAAATTATTGGCATTGAAGCGTTAATTCGTTGGGAACATCCACAACATGGTTTGGTTCCGCCTGCGGATTTTATTCCGATTGCTGAAAGCGCAGGCTTGATTAACGCGATAGGTGAATGGGCGTTGCAACAAGCCTGCGAAGACATTAACAAATGGGATAAAGCAGGATTTTCAGACTTTAAAGTGGCGGTAAATTTATCGCTTAAACAATTACAAGCCGAAAATTTATTTGAATATATCGACACAGTTTTAAAACAAACAGGCGTTAACGGTTCACGTTTAGAACTTGAATTAACGGAAAGCGTCATGATGGAAAATCACGCCGCGACCGTTGAATTTATGACGCAGTGCAAAGATTTAGGGATTCATTTTTCAATCGACGATTTTGGTACGGGCTATTCGTCGCTGAGTTATTTAACGAAATTGCCATTGCTTGATATTTTGAAAATCGATCGTTCATTTGTTCAAGATATTGCGTTGCATCACGACGCAAATACGATTGTGAGTGCAATTATCAATATGGCGAAAAGTTTGCGTTTGAACGTTATCGCTGAAGGCGTTGAAACACTTGAACAGCTTAATTATTTACAAGAATGCGGTTGCGATACCGTGCAAGGATTTTATTTTAGCTGCGCTGTTAATTTTGAAGCATTAACGCTACAACTTACCCAACAATTTACAGAAAATTAAGGAAAACATTTTATGGCTTTAATCGATTTAGCTGAATACTTCAACGACCGTTTTGAACGTGAACACAGCGTGAATTATCGCCCGCTGATTATCGAAAATGACCGCGTCAGCGGACTTTTTGGACAACTAAAAATTAGCAGTATTTTTTCGCCATTACGGCAAGTACAAAAACCGACTGCGGTGAATGGTCACGCGGTAAAAATCAAGGTGAGTGCGGTTGAATCACCATATTTGCACAGCTACGAAATTGGAAATTTAGCGTTAAATTCGGAAGAAACCTATGGGCATTTTGAGTCAATCATCAATTTTGATCGTTTAGCACGAACTGTTCACATGCTTAATTATTTGCCGTTGGCACAATCAAATAACGTGTTGTTTTTAGAAGTGGATCCGCGTCACATTTTAGGAATCAAAAAAGATCACGGCGCGTATTTTGAATCGGTGATTGAGCAATGCGGTTTAACAACGCACAACACCGTTATTGTTTTGGCGGTGACGAGCAGTTATGTGAAATATAATGAAGCCTTAATTCGCGGACTTTCAAATTATCGCCAACGCGGTTATCAAATTGCGTTGCGTTTTGATCATTTGATTTCCGATAAACACGCTTTTGAGTTGATTTCAAAATTAACGCCTGATTATGTAAGTTTATCCGCTCGGCAAATTGAAAATGCTGATGGCAATAACGCGCTCAAAAAATTACAAGCCTTAAAACACGCAATTTCTACAACGCAAGGCAAAGGCATTCTGCGTCAAATTGACCGTAAAAAATCTGAAATTTTGGCACGGCAAAGCGGATTTGATTTAGTGGAAGGCAGTTATTACGAGCGAACTCAAACAGCATCCAATTTTTAGATATTACTATCGAATAATACCGTTTTCACTGGCTAAAAAAGACAGTTAAGCTAATCCCAATTTTTACCGAAATAAGGAATTAAACATGGCTTTAATCGATTTAGTTGAATACTTCAACAATCGTTTTGAACACGAACACAAGGCAAATTATCGACCGCTGATTCTTGAAAATAATCTTGTCAGCGGACTTTTTGGAGAATTAAAAATTAGCAGCACCTTTTCACCGCTGCGACATATTACAAATGTGAGCAACGTTTCAGGTCACAGCGTAAAAATTAAAGTTTCAGCAAATGAATCGCCTTATTTGCACAGTTATGAACTTGAAAATTTCGCGTTGAATTCTAGCGAAACCCCCATTTATTTCGAATCGGTAATCAACTTTGACCGTTTAGCGCGAACTGTTCATGCCTTGAATTATTTATCATTGGCACAATCCGACAAAGTGCTATTTTTAGAAGTGGATCCGCGCCACATTTTGGGCATCAAAAAAGACCACGGGGCTTATTTTGAATCGGTTATTGAGCAATGTGGATTAACGACTCAAAACACCGTTATCGTGTTGCCAATTACCACAACTTACGTTCCATTCAATGACGCATTAGTTCGCGGTTTGAGTAATTATCGAAAACGGGGTTATCAAATTGCTTTGCGTTTCGATCATCTAATTTCGGATATGCACGCGGCACAGTTGATTTTCAAATTAACGCCTAATTATGTCTGCGTTTCTGCTCGTCAAATTGAGACTGTAAACGGTAATAACGTCTTAAAAAAATTGCACGCTTTAAATCATGTCATTTCAACAACCGAAGGTAAAAGTATTTTGCGCCAAGTTGACCGCAAAAAATCTGAAATTTTGGCGCGTGAAAGCGGATTTGATTTTGTTGAAGGCAGTTATTACGAAAAAACGTTAAATGTAGATGATTTTTAAAAGGATTTTGAAGCGATGAATAAACAAGCGAATTGGGGAATTGAAGGTTTAGTTAAAGAATTACGCGATATTCGCGTGCATTCACTTGAAACCCGCGACCGCCTCGACAAACCGCCTCGATTACCTGACCGAAAAACCCTTGCTCAAATTTTAGAGGGTTTGAGTGGCGCGTTATTTCCCAATCGTTTAGGTCGCCCCGATTTGCGTGAGGAAGGGATTGATTATTTTGTCGGCAATACGTTAGACAACGCCTTGCGTGATTTGCATCAACAAATTTATCGCGAATTGCATTTCATGGCAGAACAACAAGGCATAAAGCAAACCACTGAAAAGGACGCGCAAACCATCACTCGTGAATTTGCCGCGCAATTACCGCGTATTCGGTTGTTGCTTGATACCGATATTCAAGCGGCTTATCAAGGCGATCCTGCTGCTCGAACACCTGACGAAACGCTGGTTTGTTATCCAGGCATTCACG
>CAZLGN010000199.1:0-4118 GCA_964558865.1 uncultured Methylomagnum sp. | reverse complement strand
CACCTAAACCAATATATAAACTGGCAAACGCAATCGAAATCACGTTTAAATGTCCCACCGTAATCGCGGCAAAACCCGCCGTTAAAATCAGCCCCATAATCAAAACAATGTAAGTAATCACCAACAACCGCAACGAATGAAAGCCAATCCACTGAACCGCAAATACTAAAACCAACGACGCAATTCCTGCGAAAGTCGCGCTGTTGCTGACGCTTTCGAGTTCTTCATGTTCCAACGCACTTTCGCCTGTAATCCGAACGCGAACGGTGGAATTTTCGTTCATGATTTTGCTGGCGGCTTCACGCGCGGCGGTTTGTGCGCCATCCATTGGCAGCATTTCATCAAAATGTACAACAGGTTTTGCCACAATTAAAACGCGCTTTGCATCGTCGTTGAGTTTGTTATTTGCCAATAACGTTTGCCACGAAAGTGACTGCAATTTTCCATCGAGTTGCGCGTTAATCGTATTATCGACCGCGAGCAATAACGGGTTTAAATCCATCGGCAACGTATTTTCTTTTTCATTTAATGCTTGTTGAATGATGTCGAATAAACCATCAAGCGAATAATTTTGCGCCAAATGTCCAATAAACGGCTGCGCGTCAGTAAGTTGTTTCGCAACCGTTTCTAAATCAGGCGTATCTAAATATAGCAACGCTTGTTGACGAAAAAAAGCGTTGTCGATCGGAATATAAACCGACGCAAAACGGTCGGGTTTGGAGCGAAGTAAATCAACCAATTTCGTCGCACTTTGCGTTGCTTCTTCAGGCGAATTCGCATCGACGACAAATAAAGTCGTGTAAGCATCTTCAGGAAAAGCGATGTCGATTTTTTTTTGATTTTGTTGAAATGGCAAATTAGGCGATAACATTTCCGCAGTATTCGTGTTCACAGCTAAATGTTCATAAACATAATAGCTGGTTCCCACACATAATAAGACGGAAAACAAAACGACAAACCAAGGAAAGTGAACAATCTGTTGTTCGCACCAATGCGAAAGACGTGACGAAAAACGGGTGTGTTTCATGAATTATGTAATTGAATTAAAAGCACGAATTATAATTGCGAATTCTGCATTACGGGTAACTATAATGTGCTGAAAATTTTACGTTGTTGAAAATATCTTTGTGAATACCAAAATCCGTTGAACGAAACATTATTTCATTATCAATGACAGGTTTTTTTATGCTTAAAACAATTCTTTATACCAGCCTATTTCTTATCAGTTGTGCGTCCACCCCACAAAACGTATCGACTACTTTTTATCCAAAAACATCGGTTGGTTTATTAGAAATCAGCAGTTTCGATATTTATAAAGACGGCAAAACGTTGCACGCGCTAGTTTCTGGTTTAAAAACAGACAAAGATAAGGCGCAAACGGTGCGTTATTTACAATCTATAGATAATGGCAAACATTGGTCATTGCCCGTTGAAATTCAAAATACATTTTCCCCAGCCCTAGCTACTCGTGGAAACGATGTCCAGCTTGCGGCAAATGGACAAAATATCGTTGCAATATGGCAAACGCAAGGAGAAATTCCAAACAGTGGCGCGTTGATTAGTGTTTATTCGCACGATGCGGGAAAAACTTGGCATACGGGTAAAAATCCTGCGGTTGATAATGCGGGTGATCAATCGCATACCGATTTAATTGCCGATAAAAAAGGAAATTTTCACACCGTTTGGTTGGCAGACCCTGAGGAAAATGGTTATCAAAGTTTGCGTTATGCACGGTCTATGGATAACGGCGAAAACTGGCAACCTCCTTCCAAACTCGATGATTCAAGTTGTTCATGTTGCTGGAATACACTGGCTATTTCGCCAAATGATGAACTTTCTGTACTTTATCGTGATATGAATCCGCGTGATATGACTTTGCTCAGTTCAAGTGATAACGGCATAAGTTGGCAAAGTAAAAAAACGGTGGGCGAATTTAATTGGAATTTTGATGGTTGCCCACACATCGGTGGTGGACTTGCATTTGACGAAAATAATAACTTTTACGCGAGCGTTTGGACGGGTGAATCATCGAAATCGGGTTTATACACAATGAATTCAATCACGAATTTACCTGTGAAAATCAGCAAAAATGCGTCGCATAGCGACATTACCATTTTAAACAATCGCATTATTATCGTTTGGGATGAAATAAGTAAAGACGGAACAGGGATTTTTACCGCGCAATCGATGGATAAAGGCGCAACATGGTCAATGCCCCTTCGTTTATCGGTGAACGGGACGAATGCAACGCATCCGCGCATTGTTGCTAGTGACCATAACGCCTTAATTTTATGGACAGAAAAACAATCGAAACAAGCCAGTCAATGGGCGATGACGTGGCTCGATTAGCTTATTATTTAGCAATAACAGTTAGTAAATCTTCTTTTTTTACTGCACCAGCGTGACGATAAATAATCTGCCCCGCTGGATTCACCACCACAGTATAAGGCACCGTGTTTGCGCTGTTGCCAAGTTTTTGTGCTAAAGAAAAACCCTCCCATTCGCCGCTAATTAGGACAGGATAATTCATATTTACTGTGTTCTTATAGCGCGTTACTGCGGATAATTCGTCAATTGCAACGCCAATAAATTGCACATTTTGTTTACCAAATTGTGTTTGTAATTGCATAAATTCGGGAATTTCTTTTAAACATGGTTGACACCATGTCGCCCAAAAATTTATCACTAATGTTTTGCCCTGCCATTCTGAAATATAGTGCATTTTTTCATCCGCATCGGGAAAACTAAATGCGGGCAAAACATCATCAGCTCGCAAATTCGAATTATTGAACAAAAGAAAAATAAGTGTGAGTATTTTTAAGTTTTTCATTGCGTTAAGGTTACAGAGTTTGAAGTTAAGTCGGGTTATAATAAGCTCCTTTTCCCTAATTCAAGTATTAACTTTTTATGAAATTCGATTATGCTAAATCTTTTTTAAAATCATTAGTTTTTGTCGCCACGCTTACCTCGTCATTTTCGATTTTTGCTCACGCGATAATGGTCAAATCGCAACCAGAGCAAAACGTGACACTTACTGCTTCACCAAAACAAATTGACGTGTGGTTTAATGACAAAGTCGGCAGTGAATACAAAGCCGTTGCCGTCATCGACAGTAAAGGCAATCGTGTCGATAACAAAGATGTGCAACAAGAAATGCTCGACAGCTCGCATTTATATTGCACGGTTCCAAATTTACCCGCTGATACTTACACTGTGCGCTATCGCGTCGTTTCAATTGACACCCATATTGTCACTGGAAAATTTCAATTCACTATCAAACCGTAATTTATGAAAAACAAATTTATTTTAGGCGTGATATTCGCAGGTTCGTTGGTGGGTTGTGACACCTCAGAAAAACTCGGAACACCACCGCAAATCGCTGACGTAAATAGCGTTGGTTGTTTAATTGCCAACGATTTTTACGCCGTACATTTCAGTGCATATTTAAAACCCAAAGCAGGCAACGAGCGCGAAGCCTTATTAACACCGTATTGCCAAGAATTACCGAGTGAAGGAAAAGTTTTTTTTGCAGCAGATTTAATCGATCGTGATATTCGTCAAACACCTATTGGCATTCGTGTTATCGAAATTGAAAAAACGGGCGATAAATCAACGGATTTCAAAGAAATTAGAGAATTGAATAAAGTTGAACCTAAAATTTATTCCAAAGGCGTTGTCGAAGCACAGGCTGATTTAGATAAAAAAGGAGATTATGCGTTAATTTTGTTGATTGGGGGAGACGAGGCTATTTCAGACGAAGATAAATTAAAAATCACATTTCATGTCGGAAAAAGTCCTTTTTCATGGTTCAAAGAAAAACAAAAGGAGATTATTAACAGCGTTGCAAAATTTTTTTGACATTGATTAGCATTTCTCAAAAAAAACCCCCGCTGTTTTCACAACGGGGGTTTTTCTTTTCAGATAGCTTGCGCTAAACGATTAGATGAATACTGGGATTAACGGAGCATCCACAGTAACCATTTGACGTTTGCCAGATTCATCGAAGAAGAATAACAAACCAGCGAAACGACTGTCTGGATCGTAGATTAAATCCGCTAAACGATAAACTTCCCAAGCCGCGTCAGACGCAGTAACTTGAACAGTTCTTGTTTGACCTG
>CAZLGN010000198.1:0-4130 GCA_964558865.1 uncultured Methylomagnum sp. | reverse complement strand
GCACACCAGACCAACGCCAATTATCAATATCAACACGCATTGCAACAAAACTTTCAGTTGAACTTTCAGTATTTGCCCCCTCTTCTTCTAAATAACCTGGCACTTCTTTACCTTGTACATAACCTCTAGTGTATTGCCCGCGCACAGTTTTCATACTTACATCCCAATCACTAATCGGACGCAAGGCTTTTAAAACTTTAATTTTTTCTTGATGAATGTTTTTTGCTTCAAGACTAACAGGCGGTTCCATTGCAATAAATGTCAAAATTTGCAACAAATGGTTTTGCAACATATCGCAAAGCTGCCCAGAATGATCAAAATAATCCCAACGCCCTTCAATTCCCACTTCTTCAGCGACAGTAATTTGAACGTTATCAATCGTATCGTGACTCCAGTTTGTGGTAAAAATCGAATTCGCAAAACGTAACGCGAGCAAATTCAACACCGTTTCTTTGCCCAAATAATGGTCGATACGGTAGATTTGTTCTTCTTTGAACACGGCTTGAAAGGTGTCGTTAATTTCGTGAGAGGACTTCAAATCGTGTCCAATCGGTTTTTCCATGACAAGACGTGATTCTTTATGAATCAATTTTGTTTTATGCAAACCAGTACAAACACTTTTGAATAATGAGGGTGGAATTGCAAGGTAATTGACGGTGGTGCGATTTTTTTGATCCAGTATTTCACCTAATTTTTTGAATTCTTGCGGATCGGTGATATTCAGTTGCAGATATTCAAAGCGAGCCGATAAACGTTGCCATACTTCTTCTTCAAAAGCGGTTGGCAAAAACTCCATCAAACTTTTATGAACGATTTCAATAAAGCCTGCTCTGGTTTCATTTAATCTATCTACACCAATAATGCGTGTTTGCGGTTCAAGTAATTTCGATTTATCAAGTTGATACAAAGACATCATCAATTTGCGGCGTGATAAGTCGCCGAGTGCGCCGTAAATGACTAGGTCGCAAGGTTTGTATTTTTTTTCGTCCATCATAATTTTTTAGTTTTTGTGAAGTGAAAGAAAGATGTATCTAGCACACAGATTGCGTGTTATTGGATGTTATTATCGCAGAATTTACACGTTCTGACAGTGCTAACGTGGCGTGTTTAAACAATGATTGCTATTATCCACTTATCTGAAAAGGTCGAGCGAGCTAATTACTTATGAGCAAAATTACTTTACAAAATAAAAAACCAACAACCATTTCAAATCGTGGTGATAAAAAAACGCCCAAAAAATACACGTTGAAATTCACTTTAATTTCAGCTTTTTGTGGTTTGTCGCTGTTTGGCGCATTGATATTAACCACCGTAACGTTATATCAATCGAACAGTTTTATCAGAGAACAGTTGCGGCTTCGTATTACGGATGTCGTCAACACAATGGCGTACAAAATCGATGGCGATATTCACAGTAAAATTCAAACGGTTGCCGATGAAAAAAGTGTGACGTTTATCGAATTGCAACGTGATTTGCAGGCAATGCGTCATCGCGGTACGGGAATTACTAATGCCTACACGCTACGCAAAATGGACAATGGCGATATTATATTGGTGGTCGATGGTTCGAAACAAAATCACAATGTCGTTGGGGATGTTTATCCCGCTCATGCTGTGACGAAAACGCTTTTGAATACGTTTAACGCAACGCCTGAAAATGAACACGGACTGATTTATACCGAGCCGACAATTTATGAAAATCCTCAAGGCGTTTGGTTGTCGGCTTACGCGCCTATTTTCACATCGACGGGCAAACTTGATGCGATTGTGGCGATTGATGTATCGGCGCAAAACATTAGAGATCATGAACTAGGAGCTATTATTTCGATGACGTTGACTTCTGTCGCAGTAATGTTTTTTATACTGCCGCTGGCTTTTTTTACCGCAAATCGAATTCGCCGTCCGTTGGAACGGTTGACACTTGAAATGGAAAAAATTGGTAAATTTGAATTAGAAAGCGACGTGGAAATTGTTTCGCGCGTCAGTGAAATCATGAGCATGAGTCATCAACTCGAAGGCATGAAAAAGGGACTTCGTTCATTTAAAAAATATGTTCCTGCTGAATTGGTGAAAGAACTTATCGAACTGGGATCGGATGCAAAATTAGGCGGTGAAAAAAAGAATCTCACTATTTTCTTTTCCGACATAGCGAATTTCACCGCCATTTCAGAACGGTTAGATCCTGAAAAATTAGTCAGTTTTTTGGGTGAATATCTGGATGTTATGAATCTGGGATTATTAAAAAACCAAGCAACCGTTGATAAATATATCGGTGATGCAGTAATGGCTTTTTGGGGCGCACCGCGAAATGTCGAAAATCAGGCGATTCAAAGTTGCCGCGCGGCGTTAGAGTGTCAACGAGAAATTTTATTACTCAGTCAAAAATGGAAATCAGAAGGGTTAGATTTTGATTTTTATACTCGAATTGGTATTCATACAGGTGAAGTCATTGTTGGCAATATCGGTTCTGATACGCGCATGAATTACACCGTGATTGGCGATAACGTGAATGTAGCAAGTCGTATTGAATCGGCAAATAAATTTTACGGCACGTCAACGCTAATAAGCGAAACAACGTATCAAGACACAAAAGAAGCCTTTGTAACGCGATTGGTTGATTATGTCGTTTTAGTTGGCAAAGTGTCTCCGATTCGTCTTTATGAATTGGTTGGTAATAAGGGATATGTTGGCGATAAAACATTGCGCCATATTGAACTTTATGAAAAAGCGTTTGACTGTTACAGCCAACGAAAGTTTGCCGAAGCGATTGTTTTACTCGAAAAATTGATTGTCCAAACGCCATCAGATTACGCAACGACGCGATTACTTGAACGTTGCCAAAATTATCAAATCAATCCACCTTCTGAACATTGGCAAGGCGAGTATGTGTTAGCAAGTAAATAACTCAAGCCATTTCAAAAAAATTTTATAGGAGAAAAAATGCTTACTGAAACGATATATCAAACTGAAGACCAAGACGGCACTATCGAAGTCAAAGATGCAGACGGCATTCGCGCCTTGCACTTTGGTTCGGAGCCGTTACAAAGTGCCATGTCGCTTAAAAATCCCGATCAATTACAACTCGATTACGCGAAAGCGATGATGGGGTGGCTGTTATTTAAAGAAATTGACGATGACGACATTTTACTTATGGGTTTAGGCGGCGGCTCATTAGCGAAGTATTTGTTACAAAATTTTCCAAATTGCCGTGTTGAAGCCGTTGAGTATCGCGCTCCAGTCATTGAAATTGCTCACGATTATTTTGGTTTGCCGCGTGATAACCGATTGAATACCGTTATTGATGATGGCGCCCGTTATGTGCGAGAACGTTTAGATTTACAGCGCGAGTTTTATAGCATAATTATGTTGGACGCTTTCGATGCAGCAGGAATGGCACAATCGTTATGCAACCTAGAATTTTTCGCTATATGCCAAGCGATGCTTAAAAAAGATGGCATTTTGGTTGTAGATTTATGGAACACTAACGAGCAATTTAAACAATTATTTTCGTGGCTAGGCAGTTTATTTGAAGCAAAATTATTGTTTTTACCCGTTCAAGGTATGGTCAATGTCATCGGTTTCTTTTTTCATAAAGACACGCCAATTTATTCACGACGCATTTTACAAAGGCGTGCCATTCAACTCGAAAAAATTTACCATTTGCCATTTAAACAATTTTTAAAAGATTTAATCACCTACAATCCTAACTTTATCAATAATGTTACGAGTAAATAATGCCGCAATCGCCTGTTCTGCTTAAATCAAAATCGCCCATTTTTTTATAAAGTGTGGTGCGAGTAATGCCCAATGTTTTGGCGGCTAATGAGATATTGCCGCCACAATTTTTTAACGCAATTTTTATCGCATGACATTCCCATTCTGTCAAACTCATCATTTCAGCTACATTCGTATTTTTAATATCAGCAAAATCAGGGTGAATTAAATTTGCTTTGGTTTCAAATTGTCGTAATTCCGAAATGAAATCGAGTGGTAAATCTTTCATCGTAATAAACACGCTGCTTGACGTGTAAAGCGTGGCGCGAATCACACTAATCAATTGTCTGATATTGCCAGGCCCACGGCTTTCTCATAAAAAATTAGCTTGACGAAGCATCAATACTAAAGAATTT
>CAZLGN010000197.1:0-4130 GCA_964558865.1 uncultured Methylomagnum sp. | reverse complement strand
CGTGAATTTATTGAAGCTCCTGATTTTTATACTGACAACAATTCCTATTCTTATACTCGCGCTCGTTGGGTGTTTGCAGGTCGTGGCTGGGTGGATCAAGTTAAAGAAGCGCAAGCAGCGAAACTTCGGATGGAAATTGGTGTATCCACCCTCGAATCTGAATGCGCGGATCAAGGCTTGGATTGGGAAGACGTGCTTGAACAGCGCAAACGTGAGCGTGACCGCATGGAAGAACTCGGATTATTAACCGATTTCGTGGTGGCGGGTTCTGATTTAGGCGTGCAAGTCGATGACCCCAACGACAGCAACGAAACTTTAAAGGTTACAAACTAATGTCACACATCATCAATTTTCTAAACAACGGCACGCCTTGGGCAATCACGCAATCTGCTCTCGAAACCATTCACGCGATTGCAAACGGTGAAAACAATCTTGAAGCCGTTTTAAAAGAGCGTGGCAAACCGTTAGATAACACCCATCAAGTCATTACCCGCGATAACGTCGCCGTGATTCCGATTCAAGGTGCGTTATTTCCCCGCGCGAATTTGTTTTCAGAAGTGAGCGGCGCGTATTCCGTTGAAATGTTAGCGCGTGATTTGCAAGCCGCGCAAAGCAACCCAAACGTGAAAGCCGTTGTGTTGCAAATTGATTCACCTGGTGGACACACTACGATGATTAACGAATTCGCGGCACAAATTAAAGCCTTTGATAAACCGATTGTGTCTTACGTTGTTGGTCAAGCGGCAAGCGCGGCGTATTGGATTGCGGCGGCAAGCGACAAAATCTTTTTAGATTCAACGGCAATCGTCGGTTCAATCGGTGTCGTTGCCGCATTTTCTAAAAAAGACAGCGGCGCAACGGAATTCGTCAGCAGCAACGCACCCGACAAACGCCCCGACCTCGCAACAGACGAAGGGCGGGCAACAATTCAAACAATGGTTGATGACATGGAATCGGTATTTATTGAATCCATTATGACCAATCGCGGCATGAGCCGTGACCAAATTACCAGCTTGCGCGGTGGCGTATTAGTTGGAAATAAAGCCGTATCAGCGGGTTTCGCTGATGAAATTTCAAACTTAGAAGCGGTTATCGCTTCGCTTAATCAGGAATTCAACATGGATTTATCCACACTGAAAGCCGACCACAGCGCGGTATATCAAGCCGCGTTTGATGAAGGCTCAAAATCAATTAACGCAACCGCATTAGTTAGCGATTCTGTTACCGCAGAACGCACACGAATCGCGGCAATTTTGTCGTGCGAAGAATCAAAAGGTCGTGAATTGCAAGCGCAAACGCTAGCACTCGAAACCGATTTGAATGCCGAACAAGCCGCAAAGATTCTCGCGGCAGCACCGATTCCAAGCGCAAAACCTGATAAAAATGGTTTTGTGGCACACATGAACAACATGAAAAATCATGCCGTTGGTACAGGTGGCGAACCTGTTGACGGTGAAACCGAAGAAGGCGCAGAAGCGAAAGCTGTTTTAGCGTTATTCGGCAAGTAATTACTCCTTTATATATAGGACACAAAAAATGTCAGCATCTTATGCACAAACCAGTTTTACCGTTAGCGATATTATCGCGGGCGAGTTTGACGATCTAATCGGTGAAAAAATCACTGTCGCTAGCGGTCAAAATTTAATGCGCGGCGCGGTATTAGGAAAAATTACCGCCAGCGGCAAATACACACTAAGTCTTAGTGCAGCAGTAGACGGTTCACAAATTCCTGATTTTATTTTGGCTGAAAGTTGCGATGCAACGGGCGGCGATAAAGTTGCCATTGCTTACAGTCGCGGCGATTTCAATGCTCAAAACCTCATTATCGGCACAGGTCACACGATTGCATCTATCAAAGAAGGCTTGCGTGTGAAAAACATCATTTTAATCAACAGCCAAAACTAGGAGTAAAACGTGGATTTATATAGCACTAACACGATGCTCGCTGTCGTTGAATCATTAGTTAAACCGTCGCAATTTTTGCTTACCCGCTATTTCGGCACGATTCAAACTGAACAATCGGAAGAAATTCATTTTGACGTATTAGACAAAACCCGCTCACTCGCGCCGTTTGTATCGCCTGTTGTCGCTGGGCAAATCATTAACGCAAAAGGTTACAGCACCAACACATTCAAACCCGCTTATATTAAAGACAAACGCATTTTTGATGCGAGCCGTCCATTTAAACGTCAAGCAGGCGAAGCCATTGGCGGCTCACTTGACCCCATGAATCGCTTACGCATGATTTTAGCAAACGAAGTGATTGACCAAGTTGAACGCATTCAACGTCGTCAAGAAGTCATGGCGGCGCAAGTTTTACGCACAGCGGCTTTAACCATTACAGGCGAACAATATCCAACGGCTAACGTCAATTTTAATCGTGATGCCAGTTTGACCGTGGCATTAACAGGCGCGAACAAATGGGGCGGCACAGCGGCAAAACCGTTGGATTCGTTGCAAGATTGGGCGCAAATCATGTTACAAAAATCGGGTTCAATTCCTGTTGACGTGATTATGACCAGCGACGTTTGGAAGGTATTCCGCGAAGACCCGCAAGTTCAAAAACGATTGGAATTATTCCGTGGTATGTCAACCATGACACAGCAAGCGCAAGTGTCAGAAGGTGGCGTATTCATGGGCATGATTGACGGCTTCAATATCTATGTTTATGCAGGCTGGTATGTTGACGACAACGGCGCGGAACAACCGATTTTACCTGCGGGAACTGTGTTAATGACCAGTTCACAATTACAAGGTGTGCAAGCATTTGGCGCAATTCGTGACGAATCAGCAGGCTTTCAAGCACTGCCCTATTATCCGAAATCGTGGGTTGAAAATGACCCCGCCGCGCGGATTTTATTGATGCAATCTGCGCCATTGATTGTGCCAACGCGCGTGAATGCGTCTTTTTCTGCTACCGTTTTTTAGTTAAGTTTTTTCAAAAAATGGGATTCATTGAAGAACATTTTGACGCAGAAATTGCGGTGTTGTTGGCTGTAGTCGGCTCGTTTTGGGGCTTGCTACGGCACAACGACACGCGCGATAAAGAGCATTTGAAAGAATGGTTGAAACGGATTGAAGATGAAATGCAGGAATTATCAATAGACGTTAAAAAAATCAGTAATTCCGTTGTCAGCATTGACGCAATTAAAAAACTCGACGATGACATTGACGCGCTACAAAAAGAAATCAATCTCGCGCGGGAACGCATGGTTTCAACTGAAAGAATGCAGCAATTAAACACCGAATTTGAAGGCTTACGCGCAATCATTCAAAAAACACGCGAACAAATGTTACAGGTCGCCGCGAAAGAAAAAGCGGATGCAGAAAAAATAATAGAAACGATTATTCGACTCGAAAAAACCGTTGAATCGAAAGCCGATAAAGGGAATTGTCATTTGATGCACGCGGCAAACATTCAAAAAATGCACAAAAATACGACTGAATGAACAAACAAGAAAAGGAAAATTTAGGTATTTTCATGAAAAAATTGATTGATGAACGCTTGATTACTGAACCCGAATCAAACTGCCTATTTTTGAGAATCAAAACGAAACTGGGTGAACAAGGTACGCAACGCGGCTTAATGTTACTCGCGCCGTTGGTTGCCAATCGTTTTGGAATGTCGCCCGAAGATACCTTGACAGCCGTGACTGCGATTTTAGCGATTTACGGCACGCATAACGTCATGACAGAAGGTTAAAAATGATTTGCAAAAAGGCAAAAGAAATTATTAAAGGCTTTGAATCATTGCACGATGGCGATTTAAGCGTTATCGGATTGCAGCCCAAAATGTGTCCCGCAGGAATTTGGACAGTTGGCTACGGTCACGCGCTTGAAAATGAAAGTAAAACCCGTTTTTTAATCGGCGATAAAGATAAAGCCGCTGCACTCAAACAATATCCTGCTTTAAACGAAGTGCAAGCCGAAGAAATACTGGATAAAGATTTGCAACGATTTGAAGTTGCAATCGACAAGCTAGTGAAAGTGCCATTACACGCGAATCAACGCGGCGCATTAGTATCGCTGTCGTTTAATATCGGTATTCAAGCGTTCAAGGATTCAACATTGCTCGCACTTTTAAACGCGCGTGACTACAAAAGCGCGGCGCAACAATTTACACGCTGGAA
>CAZLGN010000196.1:0-4140 GCA_964558865.1 uncultured Methylomagnum sp. | reverse complement strand
TGAAATGCTACATTTTACAGTCAAGCTAATTTTTTATGAGAAAGCCGTGCCTTGAACAACAAGGCGGCGTAATTGAATGACCGCCGAAAACGAATTTTCTAATTTCATGCGTGGCGCGGGAATCGAAACCACCGCGCCGATCATAGGCAACGGGCGCATTCAACGCGCCTATGTTGTCGGTGATAAACGTGGATCAAAAAACCTTAGTTATCAGCTTTTTGTTGATGGCATACCCAACGGTTGGTTTGAATACTTCAAAACTGGATCACGGCAAGTATGGAAAGCCGATAAACCCGTCGCGCCACCTACTCACGCTGAAAAAGCAGAATTCGCGGCAAAACGTGAACGTGAAAAAGTGCAACAGCTTGAACAATACCAACAGGCGGCTTGTGTGGCGCGTAAATTAGCCACACAAGCGCGACCAATTCAAAACCAATGCGAACACCCGTACCTAATCAAAAAACGAATAGAGCCGCATAACGCCCTAATTTTAAGCGGCGATCTGATTATTATTTTTTTCGATGCACAAAACGAAATCAGCACGTTGCAATTTATCGCGCCAAACGGTGAAAAAAGATTTTTAAAAGGCGGTAAAAAGCGCGGGGCGTATGCGTTTATCGGCACACCAACAGAACGAATTTTAATAGCTGAAGGTTGGGCAACAGCGGCATCGTTACACGAAGATACGGGCAATTTTTGCATCGTAGCAGGTGACGCGGGAAACCTTGAACCCGTCGCAAAAACGATCCGCCAATTGTGGCGCGACAATAATATCGTGATTTGTGGCGATAACGACCCCGTAGGAATCAAAGCGGCAAAGGCGGCGGCGTTGGCTTGCAATGGTGGTTATTTGATACCGCCCGACGTTGGCACGGATTGGAATGATTACCTAACCAACG
The DNA here is from genome assembly GCA_964558865.1 of uncultured Methylomagnum sp. Lineage (GTDB taxonomy): Bacteria > Pseudomonadota > Gammaproteobacteria > Methylococcales > Methylomonadaceae > UBA10906. Next base: position 3,241 of record CAZLGN010000196.1, on the reverse strand, counting down.
AAAGCGGGGGCAGTGAATGAACCAATACCCCAGAACGGCAAAAACCCGCATTGACTTAACAACACGGTTTTTGCTTTTAGCGATAATTAGTTTATTGTTTGCCCTGTGTGGAACGCCTGCAAAGCGACCACGCACTAATTCAACCGACTGTAACGGTAATGAAAAGGGCGCATTTATTATGCAACAAAAGCCCAAAATTTCAAACAATAGCACCTGCTATCAATCCGCTTGTCGGTTGTTCATTCTCAAATAATGGATAACTGAAAATCATGAATAACAAACCCACACCCGCAGAAAAACAAAAGGCTTATCGTGAACGCCAAAAAAGTAACGGTAACGGTAACGAAAAAAGTAACGCTTTTAGTAACAAAACCGTTACCGAAATCGAAAAAAGTAACGAAAGTAACAAAAACGTTACCGAAAACGTTACCGAAAACGTTACCGAAAACGTTACCGTTACCAAAAACGTTACCAAAAACGTTACTTTCGTTACCGAAAGCGTTACCGAAATTGAAAAAGGTAACGAAAATGTTACCGTTACCGTTACCGAAAACGTTACCAGCGTTACCGAGCCGAAAAAATCAAAAATCAACTTAGACGATGCAATTACGCCCGTAAAAGAAACCACACCAGAACCACTACAAGCCACGCCAATAAACGAAATAACAGAATGGCGCGATAGATTAACCAACGCTACTACACCCGCCAATTATTTCACGATATGGCGCGAAAAATACCCACACACCAACACGTTAATTTTTGAATGCAATGGCGAAACTTTCAAAGGTTATTTGTCGAAATTAAAGGGCGTTAAATCCACTGAAAACGATTTAGCCGATTATGAAATCAAGATTAAAAAACTGATTGATGGCACGCTAACACTCGATTACAGCGTCATTGATGACAGTCAGCACGATAAGCAAACAACAGAACATTTTGTGACGTTGGAATCAAAACGCGAAGGTGTAAAACAGGTAAGAATTAGCGCGACTGAATTAGCCCGCGTGGATTTATTTAAAATCGTTTTATTGAATTGTCACGGCTTAATTTTCTACGGTAACAGTGACGATCTAAACCACCTAGCACACCACCTGCTAACACCTTACGGCAAACCTAAACCCAAAATTCGCGCCCTTTCAATCGTTGGTTACGATGACAAAAGCCGTTGTTTTGTGTTCCCAAAATTCGCATACAACACCAGCGGCAAACGTATTGAAATCAGTGAAAACAAATTTTTTACCGATCTAAAAATCAGACCGTTCAACGATTCATGTGATCCCATTATTGGCAAAATTGAACCGATTGACCTGCCCGAATTTATCACCAATTTACGCAACGCTTACGGCTTCAAAGGCTTATTAGCACTAGGTTATTACGTTTCAAGTTTATACAGTCACATTATTTTTGATCACTACGGTTTTTATCCATTCCTTAGCCTTTATGGCGATCCACACGCGGGCAAAAGTTTTGTTTCAAAAATGCTTAACGCTTGTTTATTTGTTGATGCAGAAGGGCAAACCATGACCAGCGCAAATACAGCAAAAGCAGAACTACGAAAAATTAGCCAAAAATCTAGCCTTGTTTGTGCAATGTTAGAGGGCAGAAAGGATAAAAGCCGATTTGATTACGATTCAATTTTACCGCTTTACAATCGAAACGCGCTTTATTCACGCGCCACCACCTCGCAAGATAATCGCACACACGATCTACACCTAAAAGCGGCTATTTCGTTTGTATGGAATCATGAATTATTCGCGTCAAAACCCGCAAAAGAGCGTGTTATCAGCTTACATTTTGCTGATAAAGATTTGAACGAAACCACCGCGAAAGCGTGGTTAAACTTGAGCAATTACAGCATGGAACAACTCGCAAGCGTGGGGGATTTTTTACTCAAAAACCGCGTTGAATTTGAAAAAAACTTAATCACTAATTCCAAAATTTGCGCCGCGTCATTACGCACCAACGGCGTAACAGTTCAACGGATTGCAGATAATCACGCCATAGCATTAGCGGGCGTTGGAACATTCCTTGACCTGCTAAAAATTGATTATGACGGGCTTATCGAATACACCACCGCCCGCGCAAAAAACAAACTCGAAACCGCCAAAACTGAAAATCATTTAGCTGATTACTTTTTTGAATCAATCGAAGGTATGACAGCAACCAACGGCGTAACGATCAACACCAGTAACGAATTGGTTGTGCATTTACCAACGGCGTTAATTTCATTGCAACAGAATCACAACGGATTTAATAACAAAGCTGATTTGATTGCAGAACTCAAAGCTCACGACAGGTTTATCGCTTTCAAAAGCACTCGCAGTTTTGGCAATCCTAAAGACTGCTACCACTTTAAAACGTCTTAGCATACAACCATACACCAGCATACAAACGAGCATACACTCTAAAGCATTGATATATTTAAATAATTTTATCTTTTTTTATGTTTGTATGCTTGTATGCTCACAAAATACGCGCGTCATGAAATGAAAAATAAAAAAATGGAAAAATAAAAAATGAAAACTTAATTTTATAAAACACAAAAAAACGACCATACAGACCATACAAGCATACAACGTTGATTTTTAAAGAAAAACCCACCATACAACGAGCATACAAATTGATAAAACGAGCATACAAATCGAAAAAAACGCCATTTTTAGCCAAAAAAGACACACCAAACAGCAAAAGCAATTCTGTTTTTGGCGTGATTTGAACCACACGCGGGGGAGTTTTAGAGGGGGAAATTCCAAAAACACACACAAAACGCGCAAACAGTGGCGCGATAACCAATTTTTAAACCACCAACAAAAGGCGAAACCATGACAGATACAACAGCGGCACAAATTCAACAGTTAAACGATCTACTCGCAAAGGTGCAACAACAAGCCGCCCCGCTTAACGCGCCACCAGTAAGCGCGTGGCAACAACCGACACCAGCGGCGGCTTTATCGTTTCAAGGCGTTGGAATACCTGTAAGCGTTCAAACACCAGCGGGCAAAGTTAGATGCACGTTTTGGTTAGATGCAAGCCACACACAAACACCAGCGGCATTGATGCAAGCGATTGAACAAATGGTTAATGCAGGTTTGCCCGTAGACAGTTGGCAAAACAACCAACAGGGCGGGGGCAGTTGGGGGGGCAATAATAACAACAACGGGGGCGGCTTTCGTAAGCGTTGGTAGTGGTTACGCGCCACGCTTGAACCTTGTACATCATTCAACTTTTTAGGAATTACACA
>CAZLGN010000195.1:0-4159 GCA_964558865.1 uncultured Methylomagnum sp. | reverse complement strand
ACATTTTAGCGTTTGAAGGTGATAGCCAAGTGGTTTGGTTTGAAGGTAATTACGCCGATTATGAAGCTGACCGTCATCGTCGTTTAGGCACCGATGCGGATTCACCTCGCCGCTTGAAATATAAAAAATTGTCTTAATTATTAAAGGCGCGAGCGAATCGCGTCTTTTTCATCTACTTCATCTACAACTCAAATTTAGGAGAATTCCAAATGCGTAAAATTTTTACTTCGTTATTGCTGGCATCAAGTATGACTTCTGCTTATGCGGCAACAGCTACAGCTACAACGCCTGCAATTGCTGAAATTCAAACCAATATAGGCACGATAACCGTGCAACTCAATTGGCAAAAAGCTCCGATTAGTTCACAAAATTTTGTGAATTACACGAACAAAGGTTTTTACAAAAACATCGTTTTTCACCGCGTATTGAAAGATTTTATGTTGCAAACGGGTGGCGTTGATGTTGTGTCAGGCAAATTTAAAACAACCGATGCGCCAATTGTGAACGAAGCAAGTAATGGTTTGAAAAATTTGAAATATACGCTTGCAATGGCGCGAACTGCTGATGCCAATTCGGCAACATCTCAATTTTTCATAAATACCGCCGACAATGCGTTTTTAGATAAATCAGAAACCAGTGATGGTTATGCGGTTTTTGGCGAAGTTATTTCAGGTAAAGAATTTGTCGATAAAATTAACAATTATTTAACGATTACAACAGGATATAGCAGCGACGGCGGTGTTCCTGTTGCGACTGACAGTATTTATGAATGTGGCGTGAATTTCTGCTTGAAAAAAATCTACATTGAAAACGTCTATACCAGCCAAGTTATCGATTCCATTAACTCTGCAACCCGTATCACGGTTAATGGCAGCGGTAAAGTCACTAGTGAACCGAAAGGGATTACTTGTGGTTCTGGCAGCACAGCTTGCACCATGAAAAGAGCATTCGGAACAGTTGTTACTTTAAAAGCCACGCCTTCTATTGGCTATCAATTCACGGGCTGGAGTGGCGATTGTTCTGGTGCTGTCACACCGTTGGTACTTGATACAACTAAACCTAAAAATAATAACTGCGCGGCGACATTTACCAAAATTGGCGCGTAATCTTTGATTCTTACACTGTGACTTTTTAACTTTATGACCAACGTCCAAGATATTACTAGCTCAATGAGTTCCTCAGAAAGACGCGCCATCGGTTCGTTAGCAGGCGTTTATGCCTTGCGAATGCTCGGATTATTTATGATTTTGCCTGTGTTGTCGCTATTCGCTAAAGAATTGGATGGCGCAACGCCTGCGTTAATCGGACTAGCGATGAGTATTTACGGGCTACCGCAAGTCGTTTTACAAATTCCGTTTGGTTTAATGTCGGATAAATTTGGACGCAAAAAACTGATACTCATCGGTTTAGTTTTATTTTTTGCTGGTAGCGTCGTCGCGGCATTATCAAATGACATTTATGGCGTTTTAATCGGGCGAGCATTGCAAGGTGCTGGGGCGATTTCAGCAGTAATTATGGCGTTGGTAGCAGATTTAACCCAAGAAATTCACCGCACCAAAGCGATGGCGACGATTGGCATTAGTATCGGTATGTCATTTGGAGCTGGAATTGTCGCTGGGCCAATTATCGCCGCGACATTTGGCGGCATACACGGTGTTTTTAGCGCAACCGCTTTTTTAACATTATTAGCGATGGCAGCAGTGATTTACCTTGTACCGAATCCACAAAAATCAAAATTGCATCGAGATGCCGAATTTGTGCCTTCTGACGCAATGTCAGCCTTAAAAAATCCTGAACTTTTACGTTTGGATTACGGAATTTTCATTTTGCACTTGTGTTTGATGGCGATTTTTGTCGTCGTTCCAACGTTAATGCGTGATGCAGGTTTAGAAAAAGGCAGTGAATGGCAGGTTTATTTACCTGTTTTTGTCGGCTCAATGGCATTGATTGTGCCATTTATCATTTTGGCAGAAAAGAAACGCCAAATGAAAAAAGTGTTTTTAGGCGCAATCGCTACGTTAGCCGTTGCGGGAATTGGCTTTGCTTTCGCGCATGAAAATTTAGTGACGTTGATTGTATTTTTGAGCGTGTTTTTCTGTGGTTTTAATTTACTCGAAGCAACGTTACCTTCGCTAGTTTCAAAAACCGCTCCCGCTGATTTGAAAGGCACAGCAATGGGTGCGTATTCCAGTTCGCAATTTTTAGGCTTATTTTGTGGCGGATTAGTTGGCGGTTGGTTTAACGGTCAATTTGGTGTCACGGCAGTCTTCTTAGTTTGTGCGGCATTAGCGTTAAGCTGGTTTGCAGTGTCATTTTTCATGAAAGAACCGCGTTATTTAGCCAGTTTATTGATTTCGATTGATGCGATGAGCGAAAACGATGCTCATTTTTTCGTCGATGAAATTTTGAAAGTAATTGGTGTTGAGGAAGCGGTTTTGCATTACCAAGATGCTGTTTTATATTTAAAAGTCGATAATCAGTTGCTTGACAAAACGCAATTGCAAACGTTGATGAATACGCATATTCACGCTTACCAACCCATTATTTAAAACGTAAATGACTCAAGAAACAGGCAAATTATTCGTTGTCGCAACGCCAATTGGCAATTTAGCCGATATGACGTTTCGAGCGGTTGAAACGTTAAAAAGCGTCGATTTAATCGCCGCTGAAGATACCCGCCATATCAAAATGCTGTTACAACATTACGGCATTAGTAACAAAGTTATCGCGTTGCATCAGCATAATGAAGACAAAGCGGCATTAGAAATTGTCGAAAAATTACGCGCTGGTTTATCGATTGCGTTAGTGTCAGACGCTGGCACACCGTTAATCAGCGATCCAGGAATGCCTGTTGTCAAAGCGGTTCACGAAGCCAATTTAACTGTCGTCCCGATTGTTGGCGCGTGTGCGTTAATTGCAGGTTTATCGGCGGCGGGCGTAGCAATCACGCCTTTTACTTTTGAAGGATTTGTGCCACGCACATCGTCAGCACGACAAACGTTTTTTGCAGAACGCGCCGCGATTTCAACGACGTGGGTTTTTTATGAATCGTGTCATCGAATTTTGGATTGTTTGCACGATATGGCAACGGTTTTGCCTGCTGAACGTTCGATTGTGATTGCTCGCGAATTAACAAAACTGCACGAAACGATTGTTAAATTACCATTGGCTGAAATGCTGACGTTGGTTGAAACCGATGCCAATATGCGTAGAGGTGAATTTGTTGTCATTGTTGAAGGTGCGGCGAAAATCGATGTTTCTGAAAATAGCATCACACCTGAACAAGAACGTATTTTGAAATTGTTATTGACTGAGTGCAGCGTCAAAAAAGCGGTGGAATTGACGGTTGAAATTACGGGCGGTAAAAAGAAACCGATTTATCAAGCCGCTTTGGCTTTTAGTCATTCGATTGAAAATGCTATTTAACAAAATCAAAATGACTGCGTACTCGCGTCATATTTATGGTGCTTTCCGAGCCATTTTTTGCTCACCAGAAAAATGTCAATAAAGTTCAGAATCGTGTCGCAATTTGGAAATCACATTTAACGTTATTTTTGATTACGATTTTTAGAACAAGATTAAATTTCATTATTTTTCACCTTCACCTTTCACCTTAATTTTCTTTTAACTGTAAAACTATGACACAAAAAAATTTAACCCTCGGCATTACCAATTTTAACTACGCTGATTTATACGATTCAGCACGTTTGACGGATTTACTCGCGGTTTTTGATGAATCTGTGAAATACCACGATGCCGATTTGTACGAAAATTATATTTCGTATCGCAACACGCAAGGCGCGGATTTGTCGCCCGAACAACAATCAGCCATGCTGGTTCAAGTCGCGCCTTATGTTGGAAAATTTGTCGCAAAATTATTCAACGTTGAAGCCGAACATCAAGCGCAAAAATCACACATTCAATCTGAAATCGAAACCATTTTTACCTTTAAGAATGAAGTCGTTGAAAAATTGGGCGTGGTTTTCAAAGGTCAAACGACCGACGATTTGAAAATTCCTGGCGTGTTAAATCGTTTTGATTTGTTAATCGAAGCAGGTTTCCCCGAAGCGAATGCGACTGAAGATGATGAACACCGAGTTGCACAAGTTGGCGCGGTAATTGGTCTTTTAGCAAATCATTACAAAACCTTGGCAAAAGG
>CAZLGN010000194.1:0-4161 GCA_964558865.1 uncultured Methylomagnum sp. | reverse complement strand
TCGGCTTGTTTGAATTCTTGAAATAAATTCGCTATTTGCTCTGTTGTTAAACCAATTCCCGTATCAGCAACACAAAAACGCAGTGCAACGTCATTATCGCTATGTTCAATAACACTTATAGCCAGTTTGACATAACCTTGATGTGTGAATTTAACGGCGTTGGATAATAAATTTGTCAAAATTTGACTTAATCGCAGGGCATCACCAAATAACGCACACTGAGTACCCAATAAAAATGAATCGTTAATATCAAAAAGTAATTCAATTTCTTTTTCCCCAGCGCGTTGCCGTAGCAATGACAACGAATTTCCCGTCACATCTTCAAGAATAAAACGTGAATTTTCCAATTCCATTTTTCCTGCTTCAATTTTCGAGAAATCTAAAATGTCGTCGATAATGCCCAGCAACGCTTTAGCTGCATTATAAACTTCGGTGACGTAATTTTTTTGGCGTGGCGTGAGTTCTGTTTTTAAAGCTAAATACGCCATACCAATGATGGCGTTCATTGGCGTGCGTATTTCGTGACTCATATTTGCCAAAAATTGACTTTTCGCTTCAGTTGCCGATTCGGCTTTGATTAACGCAATTTCTAATTCTTCGGTTCGTTTTTCGACAAGTTTTTCCAGTGTCGCGGCAAAAGTAGAAAGCTCTTGATTAGCATGATACAAATCCATGCTTTTTTCTTCCAAGAGTCTTTCCGCTTCTTGCCTTGCACGTTTCTCCCGTTCGAGCCGACGTTCTAGCTTTTCGATGCGTTTTTCAAATTCGCACATTACCGCGTAATCCGAAACTCAGTGCTGTGAGTGTCAATAATCGTTTTTGCGATGTTGAAATCTTCATTGAAATGCTGACTTGCACCGATAATCAAACCTTCTGCTAAATCTGCAAAACTTTGATTTGAGCTATAAAGCATTACTAAAGCATTACCTTCTTGTTTGACTTCAAATTTTGGTAATTTTGCATCGGGATAAAGTTTAAGCACTTCGGCGTGAATGATATTTTCGATTCCAGATAAAAAAATAAATGAATCCGTCACACCGTCGAAAAATGTGGGATACAAAACAACAAATCGTCCAAATAAATAAGTGCCAAATGTTTTGACTAAATCGGGAACAGGCGCGTTTGTGCGTTTTGATAAAGCGATAACCATTGCAACAAGTTCTGCTGCGTCATAGGTTCCAACGGCTGTGTACGCGCCATCATTGGGTAAATTTGCATCATCAATAATGTCATCAACCATATCTGCGCCAAATGCCGATTCAACTAAACTGAAAAATTCAGTAAATACCATGCCTTTCATTACATTTTCTCCAAATTACTTAAAAATAAATTACAACAGTGAATGTGAATACTAATTTAGTGACACATCGGAAAACCTAAGGCTTCACGTTTTGCGTAATAGGCTTCAGCAACCGATTTGGCTAAATTACGAACTCGCAAAATGTAGCGTTGACGCTCTGTGACTGAAATTGCATGACGTGCATCGAGCAAATTAAACGTATGCGACGCTTTCAACACCATTTCATAAGCAGGCAAAGGCAAATCTTCCAAAATCAATTTTTGGCATTCTTGTTCATAGATTAAAAAAGCGTGGAACAGAAAATCAACATTTGCATGGTCAAAATTAAACGCTGACATTTCAACTTCGTTTTGATGAAACACGTCGCCGTAAGTTACTACGCCATTCGGTGTTTCTGTCCAAATTAAATCATAAACGCTGTTCACGCCTTGCAAATACATTGCCAAACGTTCCAAGCCGTAAGTAATTTCGCCTGTCACAGGACGACATTCGAGTCCGCCGACTTGTTGAAAATAGGTGAATTGCGTGACTTCCATGCCGTTCAACCAGACTTCCCAACCTAAACCCCAGGCACCCAAAGTCGGTGATTCCCAATTATCTTCCACAAAACGAATATCGTGTTCGAGCAAATCAAAACCGAGCATTTGCAACGAACCCAAATACAATTCTTGGATATTGTCAGGCGACGGCTTGAGCATTACTTGGAATTGATAATAATGCTGTAGTCGGTTTGGATTATCACCAAAACGCCCATCGGTCGGACGACGTGACGGTTGCACATACGCCGCATTCCAAGGCTCTGGACCAATGGCGCGTAAAAATGTCGCTGGATGAAACGTTCCCGCGCCAACTTCTAAATCTAACGGTTGAAGCAGAACACAACCTTGTTCCGCCCAATAAGTTTGCAGAGCTAAAATTAGCCCTTGAAAGGTAGTTACTTTTGAATTTTTTGACACTGTAATTGACCAAAGTTAAACGAAAAAAGGTGCAAAATTATAACCGACTAACGCGCTGAATTAAGTAACTCAATCACGGTTTTTGTATCAGGTCTAACACCGCGCCATAATTCAAATGCTTCTGCTGCTTGTTCAACTAACATTCCTAAGCCATCTAAACTTTTTTTCGCATTTTGCATTCGTCCCCAATGCACAAAAGCGGTTGGCGCGTTGCCATAGGCTAAATCATAACAAACGCCATCTTTAACCAATAAATTTGCGGATAACGGTGGCAATTCATTGGTTAAACTTGCCGATGTCGCATTTAATATCAAATCGAATTGCTGATCTTCTAACGCTTCAAAAGCACAACCTTCAAAGCTGTGGTTGAACTCAATGGCTAGTGTTAAGGCTTTTTTAACAGTTCGATTCGCAACGACTAAACAATCTGGCTGCTGTTCAAGTAATGGCGCAAGGATGCCGCGAGCTGCGCCACCTGCTCCTAAAATCAAAATACGTTTATCTTTTAGTTCGATTCCATGATTAGCCGTTAAATCGGTAATGAGTCCAATGCCATCGGTGTTATCACCAAAAATCGACCCATCTGCTTGCAATGCTAATGTATTTACCGCTTTTGCAAATTCTGCCCGATTTGTTTTTTGATGGGCAAATTTCCATGCCAATTCTTTCAGCGGCACTGTGCAATTCAAGCCCTTACCTCCTTTTGCAAAAAAATCTGTCACGGCGGTGACAAAATTTTCTGCGGTCACTTCTTGTGCGACATAATCCAAAGATTGATTTGTTTGTTCCGCAAATAAGCGGTGAATGTACGATGATTTGCTGTGACCAATTGGTGAACCAAAAACAGCGTAATGGTCGATAATTTTCATAAAATTCCAGAATATAAAGTGTGGTGAACGCCATCAGATACGCGATGTTGAACTTATGGGCTGGGTTACGCAGCCGCAGTTTTACCCAATCAGTATAATACGCAATTCGAGTGGCACGAATACGATTATTGAATTTAATCATATCAGTAGAAATGGATGAAAGTGGTTCAATTCGACCGCATTCACAGTGACGATATTCTTCCGCTTTGTGCTAACATCCCCATCAATTATTGAAACTTAACGTCTATGCACGTTAATGCTATTCGCCATTCTGAAAATTTCCCCTTCGTTTCTATTCACTAAATTCCATGACACAACTTTACGATTTACATTGCCATTCCACCGCGTCAGATGGTGCATTATCACCGACAGAAGTCGTTCAACGCGCAGCCGAAAACAGAGTTACAACCTTAGCTCTCACTGACCATGACACAATAAATGGTCTTGCCGAAGCGCGAATTTGCGCGAATACGTTACAAATCAATTTGATTAACGGCATTGAATTATCCGCACAATGGGAGAAGTCGGGCATTCACATTATCGGCTTGAACATCAATCCACAAAATGAAATGTTACAAAATGTGATTGCAGAATTGCACATTATGCGGCTTGAGCGTGCCGATAAAATCGCGCAAAAACTGTCTAAAAAAGGCATACACGATGCGCTAGAAGCAGTTCAAAAATCGACGACGAACGAAACTATTACGCGCGTCCATTTTGCGAATTTTTTGGTTTCACAAGGTCATGTTTCGACCGTTTCAGAAGCGTTCGACAGGTATTTGGGTGACGGTAAATTAGCCTATGTTTCGACAATTTGGACACCACTAGAAACCGCCGTGCAAGTGATTCATGACGCGGGAGGAATTGCGGTTTTGGCGCATCCGATACGTTATAAATTGACAGCGACGCGAATGAAAAAACTGCTCGGGGAATTTAAAAATGCTGGCGGTTTAGGAATGGAAATTGTCACGGGACGTTACAATCCAGACGAAATGCGGGTTTTGGCAAATTACGCGACGCAATTTGAACTCGCAGG
>CAZLGN010000193.1:0-4176 GCA_964558865.1 uncultured Methylomagnum sp. | reverse complement strand
CGCATCGCTTGATAAAGCGCGTACAACTCGCGCAAATCGGGCATTAACTTGGCGTGCTTTTCAGCTAAAACGGTATCGCCTTCAACCAACATTTTCGCCACATCGTTATAAGTTAAACGGGCGTGCGATTGCATGACGGCATCATAAAATTTAGCGCGGGTGACTTCACCATCACCATCAATCAACATTTCGCAAACCATGCACAAACGGTCAACGTGCGGATTGATCGAACACAAACCGTTCGACAAAATCTCTGGCAACATCGGAATCACTTGTTCTGGGAAATAGACGGATGTGCTGCGTTTGTGCGCCTCTTTATCGAGTTCGCTTCCAACCGTCACATAATGCGAAACGTCAGCAATCGCGACGAGTAACTTCCAACCTTTCGCGGTTTTTTTGCAATAAACCGCGTCGTCAAAATCACGCGCATCTTCACCATCAATCGTCACCAAAGGTGTGGTGCGTAAATCGACACGTCCTTCTTTAGCAGATTCGGGAACTTCAGCGGTGAGTGGCGCGATTTCGGTGAGTAATTCGGCTGACCAAACATTGGGTAAATCGTGGGTACGAATCGCCATCTCAATTTCCATCCCTGGTGCAAGATGATCACCTAGAACTTCAACGATTCGTCCAAAAGGTTGATGTAATTTCGTAGGTTGCTGGGTAATTTCAGCAACCACAATTTGACCTTGTTGCGCGGTGTGTGGTTTGTCATCGATTAAAATGGTTTGAGAGATGTTTTTGTTGTCGGGAATAACATAAGTGAAACCGTCTTCGCTGTACAAACGCCCAACGATTTGATGCGTGTTGCGTTCCAAAACTTCAACGATTGCGCCTTCTCGACGACCTCTTCTATCAACACCAACAATACGAACCATCGCGCGATCGTTGTGTAAAAGTAGGTTCATTTCGCGTGGCGATAAATATAAATCGTCTGAACCGTCGTCAGGTTTTATGAAACCAAACCCATCAACATGACCAACGATTCGCCCAACAATTAAGTCCTTGTTATTCACCAAACAATAACGGTTGCCACGATTGAATAATAATTGCCCGTCACGTTCCATTGCGCGTAATCGACGGCGCAAGGCTTCTAAACGCTCTTCATCTTCAATCACAAACGCCGTTGCAATTTCAGTACGTCCCAATGGTCGTCCTGTTTCGACAAGCAATTCTAAAATCAGTTCTCTGCTAGGAATAGGGTTATCGTATTTCTCCGCTTCGCGTTCTGCAAAAGGATCGTTTTTTGAGGCAAAATCGGCGTGGTTTTTAGGTTTTGAAGGCATCTATTTTCAATCGAATAAGCAGTAATAATTGACGTTTATCATACAGGGTTAAGGCGAGAGGTTAAAGGTTAAGGTTTCATGAAAACTTAGCCTTTACTCACGGTTTTACGGCGAAACGCACAAGAGGTAATTTCTTTAAAATTTTAGACAGCTGTAAAAAAATCAATGTGTTAATAATAGTTTGCAATCTTCATTCTCCGAAAATTATAGTGCAGTAGCACATGGTAAGACTAGGTTATCATTGTGAAATATCACCGCTGTAAAACAAAAAATCATCGTTTCACTCGAAAATAAATAGCCCGTTATTTCCGTTATTTAGTGAATCATCGTGTAACAAAAATAATGTGAGGTACTATTTAAAAAAATGAAATCGTTAATCAGTAATTTTTTTACGAAAACACCAGAAATCAATACCGACAATGTTTCGGAAAAACGTCCGATGGAAAAGTCTGCTACGACATCTTATCAAAAACAGCCTACTACTATTTTGAAAAAATTAGCACCGCTTCGGGATTTAAGCGATGCAGAACTTGATGATATTGACCAAAATGTTTTGTTATACAAAGCCGAATCTATTATTTTTGAATACGGCAAATCGAGTGAGCATATTTATTATTTAATCGAAGGAAGTGTTCAACTTGAATCAAATGGCGGCGGAAGTTATTCCATAGACGAAGGATCTTTACTAGCAAATTTACCCATTAACAGCGGTCGAACATTTGGCGCGACAGCCATAACAAAATCTCCCTCGGTAATCCTTTTAATTCCCGCGTCAGTGATTACATGGTGGGGGTGTAAAACTCGCACAAACAATAAGGGTACGTTGGAAGTAATTGATTTCAGTTTGCCAAAAGGTATTCCTAATACACCGTTTTTCAATCAATTTTTTCAAGCGCATCGTGACCATAAATTAAGTTTTCCTGCTTTGCCACAAGTAGCGATTCAATTGCGTAAAGCGATGGAAAAAGATATTGGCATTGCTGACGCGGCAAAAATTGTTCAAATTGACGCGCTGATTGTGGTGAGATTGATTCAATTGGCAAATAGTGCGTTGTATGCAGGTTCATCACCTGCAAAAAATTGTCATGATGCCGTGGCGCGTTTGGGATTGGATTTGACCCGAAAATTGGTCATGAGTATTGGTGTAAAGCATTTATTTAGCTGTAAATCACCGCAACTCATGTTGAAAATGCAGATGTTGTGGAAAAAAAGTTTATTTATTTCCAGTTTGAGTTTTGTTCTCGCACAAGAATCGGGGGAAGTAAATCCCGAAGACGCATTATTGGCAGGATTAGTGTGCGATATTGGCTCTATTCCGTTAATTCATTTCGCAGAGCATCATCAAGAAATTTGTCCAAATTTAGATAAATTACAAGATGTTATGCCACTTTTAAACGCTGTTATCGGTTCAGATTTATTGGAAACATTGGGTTTTTCGGACGAATTTATTGAAATTCCAAATCATGCCGAAAATTGGTATTACGAAAGTGGAAAGGATGATTTGACGCTTCTTGACATCGTTATTTTAGCGAAATTTCACAGTTATTTAGGTACGCCTCGCGCGAAAGATTTGCCTTATATCAATTCGATTCCCGCTTATACAAAAGTTAAAAACGGCAAGTTAAATGCGGATTTTTCGTTGGATATTTTGGCAAAAGGCAAACAGAAAGTGGACGATACAATGCGTATTTTTGCGTGATGTAATGTATTTTTTAGCGGCAATCCTGTCACGAATTGTCATCTTATTTCACAAACTACTGGTAACCAAACAACGCCTGTCTACAAAACATCATTATCATAGAAAAATGAACTATTTGGCTTTATAGTTGTGAAAATTTTTTTAACTTATTTGGTCACTTTTGATTATGAACATTTTCCGTCTATTTTTTATCGCTATTGTGGTGATTTCTTTTTTAGAACTTTATGTATTGATTGCAGTCGGCAGCGTGTTGGGTGCATTTCCGACAATTTTGGTGATTATTGCATCGGCGATATTAGGGTCGTTTTTGCTCAAACAACAAGGGCTAGCGACATGGCAACGTTTTCAATCGGCAATAACACGGCATGAAGTTCCCGCGCAGGAATTGATGGAAGGTTTTTTGATTTTGTTGGGTGGCGCGTTATTGCTTACCCCAGGTTTCATAACGGATGCGTTCGGTTTAGCGTGTTTATTACCGTCATTGAGACAAAAAATAATTAGTTACACATTGCAACATTTTTTTGTCGCTACGCCATCAGCGCAAAATGCAAATGTGCTGGAAGGCGAATTCCAACAATGGCGCGATACAAAGGACGAAAAATAATAACTCAACTATTTCAGACGAATTGCACAAATAATGTAGCGATTCAATCAGAATCTACAAACAGCGTTTTACTGTAATAACGCTAACTTTTCATTCTAAAATTCCCAGGTCAATCATTATGAAATCTTTAAAAACAACCGCCGCCTTTTTATTATTCATCGTCGCGCCACTTGTTCACGCTGAAAATTGGGGTGACGTATTAAAGGCTGTCAGTAAAGAAGGCGGGCAAACATTGGAAAATAGCGCAGATGTTATCAATCAAGCGCAACAATTACTCGAAAGTGGTAAAACCTTGAAGGCGGGTGAATTGACCAATGTATTAGTGCAACGTTTAGGCGTAACACCACAACAAGCAATGGGCGGCGCAGGGGCATTGTTACAAATCGCGCAAACTCGCATGAATCCCGAAGCCTTTGCGAAATTGTCGCAACAAGTTCCAGACGTATCGCAACTTTTATCCGCTGTGCCAGCCTTGCAATCACAGTCGGGATTAGGCGGTTTAGCAGGAAAATTAGCAGGTTTATCGGGTGATAATTCAATCAGCACGGCATTGACCGCAGTGTCACTTTTTCAACAACTCGGCATGA
>CAZLGN010000192.1:0-4250 GCA_964558865.1 uncultured Methylomagnum sp. | reverse complement strand
TTGGCACAAAAGCAGGCTTGGAAAGTCGCGTGATTCCTGCAGCTGGAATTGAAATTGACTGGCTTTCAGTTTCTGGTTTGCGCGGTAAAGGAATTTTTAGCAAAGTGACCGCCGTTTTCAAACTCGCTAAATCTTGTTTAGAAGCACGGAGAATTTTAAAACAACGCAACCCTGACGTGGTTTTAGGCATGGGTGGATTTGTTGCCGCACCTGGTGGATTTATGGCGAAAACGTTAGGCATTCCGCTCATTATTCATGAACAAAATCGCGTTGTCGGAACAACAAATCGGTTACTTGCCAAAATTGCCACGAAAGTTTTGCAAGGGTTTCCGAATAGTTTTGCGCTGAAATTTGATGCTGTTTGCACGGGAAATCCGTTACGGAGAAGTTTTGTTGATGCAATAAAACAAACCAATTCAACGCAAAATAAAACATTAAAAATTTTAATCGTTGGTGGAAGTCAAGGCGCGAAAGCCTTAAATGAAATTGTACCAAATGCGATTGCGTTGCTAAAAAATGCCGTACAAGTGCGTCATCAAACAGGTGCAGCAATGCAAAATGAAGTGGCTGAAACCTATAAAAAATTAAATTTAAATGTAGAAGCTAACGCATTTATTGATGACATGGCTGCGGCATATTCGTGGGCAGATTTAATTATTTGCCGTGCAGGTGCAATGACAGTGAGCGAAGTTGCCGCAATAGGCATTCCCGCTATTTTTATTCCTTTGCCGAATGCTATTGATGATCATCAAACCGCAAATGCACGTTATTTAACCGAAGCAGGCGCGGCGATTTTGCTAAAACAAAGCGATTTAACCGCTGAAAATTTGGCACAACAAATTGAAAAACTTTGTGAAAACTTAACTCATCGTCGAGAAATTGCACAATCACTCGCTTATTTAAATGCAACAGAAACCGTTGCGAACTTTTGTATTTCAGAGGCAAAAAAATGAACTTTCCCGATAATCCTTTAGGTACTGTAAAACGCATTCATTTCATCGGAATAGGTGGTACAGGCATGAGCGGCATCGCCGAAGTGTTGCTGAATCTGGGCTACAGCGTGTCGGGTTCAGACATAAAAATCAGCAGCACGACCGACAGATTGCGCGAATTAGGCATTCAAATCACCATTGGACACCAACGCGAAAATGTGACGCAAGTTGATGTAGTGGTGGTTTCGAGTGCGATTGACCGTTCAAATCCTGAAATTGATGAAGCCTATCAACAACGTATTCCCATGATTCCTCGCGCTGAAATGCTCGCGGAATTGATGCGGTTTCGATTCGGAATTGCGGTTGCGGGAACACACGGTAAAACAACCACAACCAGTTTAACTGCAAGTTTGCTTGCTGAAGGCGGTTTAGATCCGACGTTTGTTATCGGCGGACGATTGAACAGCGCAGGCACAAATGCTCAATTAGGTGCGGGACATTATTTGGTTGCCGAAGCTGACGAAAGTGATGCGTCATTTTTGTATTTGCAGCCGATGATTGCGATTGTGACCAACATCGACCATGACCACATGGAAACGTATGAAAATAGCTACTCGCGTTTGAAAGAAACGTTTGTCGAATTTTTGCATCATTTGCCTTTTTACGGGTTAGCCGTTTTGTGTTTGGATGATGAAGGTGTGCGGGAAATTTTGCCGTCACTTTCAAAACCGATGCTGACTTATGGTGTGCATGAAAAAGCGGATTTTCGCGCCACAAACATTCGTCAAGAAGGAATGCACACGCATTTCACGGTGCAACGTCGTGGCAATTACACGCAGCTTGAAGTCACGCTCAATATGCCAGGATGGCACAATATGTTGAATTCGCTCGCGGCAATTGCGGTGGCAACAAAATTGGGCGTTGATGATTACGCAATTCAGCGCAGTTTGAATGCGTTTAAAGGTGTTGGACGACGCTTTCAAATTCAAGGTGATTTTCCTGTTAAAAACGGCATCGTGACGTTTGTTGATGATTACGGTCATCATCCGCGCGAATTAGCGGCAACGCTTGAAGCCTTAAAACAAGCCTATGCGCCGCGTCGTTCAATCGTAATTTTTCAGCCGCACCGTTACACGCGAACCCGTGATTTATTTGAAGATTTCGTGCAAGTTTTAGCGGAAGTCGATGTTTTAGTATTGATGGAAGTGTATTCGGCAGGCGAACAAGTGATTGCAGGTGCAGATGGTCGCACGTTAAGCCGTGCAATTCGATTGCGTGGGCGGGTTGATCCAATTTTTGTCGAACATTGGGAAGATTTACCAAAGTTGCTCGCGGGAATTGTTCACGAAAACGACGTGATTTTAACGATGGGCGCGGGCAATGTTGGGCAAATTGCAACACAGTTACCACAATTACTTTCGCAGGAATTGGCAGGTTAAATCGTGTCAGGACAAATGCGTTATAACGAATCGCTTGCAAATTACACCAGTTGGCGTGTGGGCGGAATTGCGGATAAATTTTACCAACCTGCTGACAAAGCGGATTTGATTCGATTTGTGCAAAACCTACCCGAACATGAACCGCTGTTTTGGATGGGTTTAGGTAGTAATTTGTTGATTCGTGACGGTGGAATTCGTGGCACGGTCATTAACACAAAAAACCGTTTGAAAATCTGTAAACGCATTGATGAGGAAACGATTTACGTTGAAGCAGGCGTGCCGTGTGCATTAGTTGCAAAATTTTGTGCTGAACAAGGTTTAGTTGGAGCAGAATTTTTAGCGGGTATTCCTGGCACAATGGGCGGCGCGTTAAAAATGAATGCAGGCGCATTCGGTGGGGAAACGTGGAAAATCGTTCAAACTGTTGAAATGCTTAATCGTCGCGGTAACGTTTTCACAAAATCAGCAAATGAATTTGAAATAAGTTATCGGCACGTTAATTTAAAAAATGACGAATGGTTTTTGGCGACAACATTAAAATTACAAAAAGGCGACACCAGTGAAAGTCAACAAAATATAAAAGCTCTGCTGGCAAAACGCGCCAATTCACAACCGACCAATCAACCGAGTTGTGGCTCCGTTTTCAAAAATCCCGAAAATGATTATGCGGCGCGTTTAATTGAAGCAACAGGTTTGAAAGGTTTTAAAATTGGTGGCGCACAAGTTTCAGAAAAACACGCAAATTTTATTATCAACGCAGGCAGCGCAACAGCAGATGACATTGAAAAAATGATTATTTATGTTCAAACGCAAGTCTCGCAAAAATACGGTATTTTGTTACAAACTGAGGTGTGCATCGTGGGTGAAAAGTTAAACGAAAAAACGGCTGAAGATTTTGGCACAGTCGCTGTTTTAATGGGTGGAAATTCAGCAGAACGTGAAGTTTCGTTGCGAAGTGGCGAAGCCGTTTTGAACGCTTTGCGTGCCAAAGACGTTGAGGTGATTAAAGTTAATGTTAAAGGCAATGTGATTGAATTTTTAAACGATTTAGACGTTGACCGTGTTTTCAATATCATTCATGGACGTAGTGGCGAAGACGGTGTTTTGCAAGCGGTTTTAGACGTTTTAAACATTCCTTACACAGGTAGTGGTGTTTTAGCATCTGCCCTTGCAATGGACAAATTACGCACCAAACTTTGTTGGCGTGGCGCAAATTTACCTACTCCAAATTGGTTTGTGTTGAAAACTGAAAATGATATTGATGCTTGCATCGAAACGTTAGGTTTCCCTATTATCGTAAAACCATCTCTTGAAGGTTCAAGCGTTGGCATGAGTAAAGCAAAAAATCGAACCGAATTAGTCGAAGCCTTAAAAATTGCGCTCGAATGCAATTGTGAAGTTTATGCTGAAAGTTGGGTGACGGGCGATGAATACACCGTTGGAATTTTACAAGGCGAAGCGTTGCCCGTGATTCGATTGGAAACACCGCGCGAATTTTATGATTACGAAGCGAAATATAATTCCACTACAACGCAATATCATTGCCCGTGCGGTTTGAATTCGGAACAAGAAAAACAATTACAAGAATTGGCTTTAAAAGCGAACGGTATTATTGGTGTGGAAGGCTGGGCGCGAGTCGATGTTTTTATCGACCAAAACGGGCAAGCGCAATTGATTGAAGTTAACACCGTTCCAGGCATGACAGATCACAGTTTAGTTCCGATGGCGGCAAAACAGGCTGGAATCGATTTTAATGAACTCGTGTGGCGAATTCTTGAAACGAGTTTTCGGAAATAATTGTGCGTTTGGCAAAAATAATTGTCATTATGGCGTTATTTACGAGCTTAGTTTATGCTGTTAAGCAGGTCGTTCCTATTAA
>CAZLGN010000191.1:0-4282 GCA_964558865.1 uncultured Methylomagnum sp. | reverse complement strand
CATCAATCCGTTTGATACGTTACGCTGTGTTTTTGCAGGCTGAGTAGTTACAAATCATCAAGGTTTTTTAAACAATGACCCTCCGCCATCGACTTATCGCCCGTTTCAGCATCAATTACCCTACGACCCATACGCCAACCATCGAAGTAACTGCGATAGGTCATGAAATCATCAACCGTTGCAAACGGAATAGTTGATAAATAAATATGCTCAAAAGTCCGAGCAAGATGCGTAATTGCGTGCATTTTTGGATTGACTAATTGACGTTTACAATCGAACTCCATGTTAAGAGTGCGCTCACGTTTAATCGAGATTAAATCCTTCTCACTAAACCACTGCTCACGAATTGAAATAAACTGCTCATTGGCAACTTTCTGATGTGGATAACGAGTAAGATATAAGTCAATCATCGCAGTGTTTTCCTGTGCAACCCGTTGTTCTGATGTAAATACCCCCTGTAAGTCCAGTTTAATCCCCCCTTTCGCTAAAATGATAGGCAGCGACGAAGCTAAATCCTCCATCCCTGTGTATTGAGCGCGGGTTTTAGATACCACCAATTGTTTAACGGAGTGCTTACATTCAAGCGTTTCAAAACCACCGCCAACTTTATCAAGTAAGTAAGAAAAATGTTCATTCACAGGCTTATATGAAGATTGATGCGCTAACTCACGGTCAACACCTGTTAAGTCTGAACAAAATCCATCGGTAGTTAAATGCGTCACCACGCTATCAAACTCTAAATTAGCAATATGTTCACTCAGTACAGCCCGAACCAGCCCAGACGTATAAGCCGCCACAAAAGGATTGGATATATCGGAATGGGGTAATGACTTACTCATACCCGATTCAACATCAAACGTATTTTTAACCTTCAACCCCTGAGCGGTTTTACCATAGGTCGAATTACCGACTTCTTTAATCAACGTTTCCATCAACTTATTTGCCGCCACTTTATGTTTCTGACGGTTATCACGAATGAATTGCGTGTAAGGTAAGAAAATGGGGTCAGAACCCGCCACAAATGGCACAATGATTCCTTCCAAAATAGTGACATCACAATTTAAATTGACTGCGACTTCAATCTCAGGGGCAGTCACATAGGTCACACCGCTTAACGGAAATATCAGCCCGTAACTATCAGTCCGAACGGGCAAACTTGGATAACGAGTACCGTTAGGGAATTTGAATTTAATCCGCGCAAAACCAAACACATCGGCTTTGTAATCCAATACCGTTTTAGAGTGATAAACACCCTTCCAATCAGGTTGCAGAATACCCAATTGCGCCACAGTGTAGGCACTTTTTAAATCCATATCCTCAAACAAACGCACATCAGTAACACCACAAACATAGGTTTCATTACGCCCACCGTGATAACAACGTGTCGCAAATTCTTCATACATCGCCCGCTCTGGGACTAATTCTTGAATCTTCCGCGTAATGGAAATCCCTCTACCTGCGTCATAATTCGTTACACTACGTTTCTGTGTACCAAACAATTCAGAGTAATCGGGCGTTATCTTTTTGAAATAAGCCAAACCACAACCTGCCAGCGTCATTGGTAAATACTTCAATCCGAGTTCAACACGCGCCCACGTTTGCATAAACAATCCGTAATACACAGCCAGTTCAGCATCACGCAAACCATAGACTTCAAAAGCAGCTTTATCGCCCGTTAAAAACTCATCCATGCGCTCAATGGAATAGGGAGCTGGAATCGATAATTTATCAATGTTTAATAACTCGCCAACCCTAGCCAAGCCTGATTTATTAGGTGTTAAAAGAATCGTATCAACAAATTCAACGATAGAAAACTTGGTACGACGACCCTTATCCTGCAATTTCATTAACTGCGCTTTAATAGGCTTTGACGCTAATCGCTCCATATCAACACCATAAACATTTGCATGACCCGCCAGTGTATTTGAAACCCCGCGAACCGTTTTCTTGTACTGAAAAAAGTCACTCATGCTGCTGAATTCAGCACGAATAAAATGCGCGTATAAATAAACCTGACAACACCAACGCTTAATCAATTTCTCTTGCAAGGCAAACTGTATAATTAAACTAACGAGCTTCTCAAGAGTAAATCGGTCAGATACAGCCGAACTATCGGGATAGAAAACCTTAGTAATCTTTCTAAGCTGCTCGGTTTTTTCATCAAACCTAATAATCGCAACTTGATAACTCAAAATATCATTCCGTTCCGTTGCTGTATTGAAAACATACTCGGTATCAAAGCCAACGTGTAGAATTTCGCGTCCTTTACCCAATTTAGGCTTGAAATCAACGTTAATACTGTCTTCAATGTCATCAAGGTATAATTCAATGAGTTCGTCGTAATCCACATCACTGAACTCAAAATTACTGCGTTCTTGAACGTTTAATGACTTGATAAGGTCGAAAAACACATTTTCTTGATAGCTAGCGATGCAATACCCGATGGTGGGGTCGGTAACTTTAAGTTTTGCCATGATAATCCCCGATAAAATTATTGATTGCGTTGTGCTGGCTCGCCCGCTTGTGGCGGGCTTACCGCACACGCATTAACTATTGAACTTTTTTAGGTTCAGAAGATTTATCGAGTTCAGCAAATTCAGCCTTCCAATCAATTTGCGTGTAATCATTCCCCCCTCCGTTAGAGGCATCAATCAGTAAGTCACGAATTAGACGCGCTCGTTTATTGTTTTTTTCACCAATCCAACCTCGTGGCTTTTCATACTGCGGTAAAGTAATCATCACGCCTTTATCGGCAACATGATTGATGCTTTCTGCGCCTGTTAATGCAATAGAATCGCCATTTGGCGTAGTAAAACGAATAAAATTAGCCATGAGTAAATCTCCGAAATTAAGTTTAAATGAATTTTTTTTACCACCAAGAAAGTCTCTTGGCAAACGGCATCGTACGCCCTCCAATTTTTCCTACAAGACCTGCAAATAAAGGGATGGCGGGTTTTAAAGAAACCTAATGACGGCATTATTTTCAAAAATAATTTAAAACTAAAGGAAATACCTTGGTAAAAACCTAAAAAAACGTTTGATTTTGTCTAAAAATTTACTTAGTTTTATCTATTGTTTTTTTAAAACCCTGAGAAAATAGCCATAAAGGAGCGCAACAAATGGAAACTAATTTAACGAAGATTGAGAAAGAAAATCTGGGCTTAGAACTGATTTATGAAATGCTTGAACTAACAGGCGAAAGTATCTCAAGCGTGTTTAAGTGGCTAAACGAGGTATTACCTGAAAACCTTCCTTTTTCAAGAGCTAGTGCCTACAACAATATGAAAAAAGTGTTAAACGAAGACACGGCAACGCGAAACAAAATGCTAAACAAAATGGAATCTGAATTGAGAATACGGGTACTTCAAATTCCAACGCAATTTAAGCAGGACGGAAAACACGGCAGTGTGCAAATCATGACCTTCGTATGCTATTACGATGTCAAAACGTGTTACCTGTGGATTGAATTTGGCATGGTTGGTAAGCAACTTATCGAAGATAATTATCGGGAAGAAAACGAGGAATTTCCTGTAACAAGAACTGAGCTTAAAGAATTCATCATCGAGCATCAGAAAAAACTCGGATTACCCATCGCCAGCGTATTACTTACAAATCGTATGGCGGCAAATCTAGTCCACCCGATATACTATGACCTATTAAAGAATAAGTTTTATAAACGCCAAACAAAGTTCAAGCCAGGAACAAACGTTGCCGTTACACCCAAGAACCGCTTTCAAATTCGTATAGAGCAAAATGATAAAAGCAAAATAACAGCTACTTTTAAAAAAATCATCCCGTTCACAACACATTACACAGAAAAACAATTTATCAAGCTGCTCAGAGATGTCATTGAAAAACACAATACAAAACACGCTTTACTAAAATTTGAAACCCGTAAAAACGAAATTTATGCAATGAAGCAAAATGAAAAAATATTTTCAGATAAAGAAAGGTTATATGGATTGGCAATTGCGGATATTACAAAATTTACGGAATTACCGAAGGCGGTAGTCGATGGATTAGAAGACGATGAGTCATGATAATTATGGCATATACATATATACCCATATACGCAAGTTACACCATCCAGTAATAACAAGGCTTTGAGCATGATTTCGCGTGAACAAAGATTCAAAAGTGTATAAAAAATAACCCATCTCTAAATCATTGCTCACACAACGCAACGTGTCTACATTTCAAAAACGTTACAGGTTTAACTCGAGGTAATAAATTAAATGGACATCACAAAAATAATTGCTCCGCTGAATGATGCACAACGTAC
>CAZLGN010000190.1:0-4284 GCA_964558865.1 uncultured Methylomagnum sp. | reverse complement strand
TGAACAAGATTCAAAAAATCACTGTATTTAATAGATTTCGCGCTATCTAAACCAAAAATGCGGTGTGTTTCTGCTGACCAGTCTAAATTTCCGACTTCATCAACATGCCAGCTACCAATCCGCGCGATTTTTTGAGCCTGATTTAAATTATCTTGGCTAATTTTTAACGCTCTTTCAGTCACTTTCCGTTCGGTGATATTAACGGCAATGCCTAAATAACCTGTGATATAGATACCTGTTTCATCTTGCAGTGCATTAACCGACAATAAAACATCAATCCGCTGACCATCTTTAGCGATATACGTCCATTCGTGTTCATTTTCTAACCCTAAATGGCTTTTTATAATGAACGTTTCAAAACCGACTTCAATCGGAACATCTAACTCTTTACTAAATTCTTCGGTTCTAGCGATAACTTCATCTAAATCATGAATAATAGCAGGCGTTTGTTTACCAACCATTTCCGCCGCGCTATAACCCAGCATCTTTTCAGCGGCTTTATTAAAAACGGTAATAATACCTTCAGGCGTGGTGGCAATAATGGGATGACTGGAGTGGTCTAAAATCGCATTTTGCAATTTAAGTACCTCGCCCATTTTTTCATTCAATTCGTTTAATTCGAATGTTCGCGCTTGTACACGTCGTTCTAAATGCTCGTAACTTTGTTTAATTTGATCTGCCATGTTATTAAAAGTTTGTGCTAATTCGCCGAACTCATCTTCTCGATAATTTTGTATAAAAACTCGCTGGTTTAAATCGCCAGTTGAAATTTTTTTAGTGATTTTAATTAAATTACGAACAGGTTTGACAATAGAGTTACCAATAAACCATGCGATTGCCATAACGAAAATAATTAAAAATCCGAGCGTTAAAAAGGTATAAAACCGTAACTTTTCAAACGGTGCAAAGGCTTCGTCTTTGTTTATTTTTGCCACCATTCCCCAATGTAAATCTGGAAAATACTGCCACGCAGCAATCACCTCATTTCCCGCGTAATCAAAGATGATGCCTTTGCCACGCTCACCATTTAGCGCACGTTTCATACCTGAGGCAATTGTGACATCTGTTCGATTTTTTTCGCTATAACGTAGCGGTGTAACAAAAATAGGCGTTCCCGTTTCGGATGATTTAGCCATCACTGATTCACCTGTTTCGCCTAATCCTGATTTATCTAAAATAATCGGCAGATAATCTTCCAAATTCGTTTGAGCTACCAATACGCCGACAGGTAAACCGCTTTTTAACAATGGCACGGTTGTAAAAGCGGCTAATTTTGAGTTAGTTGGCGCGTAATCAGAAAAAGTAGAAAATTCGGTTGTTAAAAAATCCATTGATTCATGAAAACCATTCGCTAAACCTGTGTCTTTAAAACGTCCTGTTTGTAAATTCGTTGCAAAATCCACCTCTTTTTTCAAACTAAAAATAACTTCGCCTTTCTCATCAATCAAAAACAAATCGTAATAATTGTAATTGTCGATAATTTGATTTAAGACCATTCGCGCTTTGCGGTCGGATTTTAAATAAGCCGCCGATTGAATACCATCTTTAGCGTAATAATTTTTTTTCAATTCATCAAAAAGCACCAAGACATCTGGCACATGACTTAACGCATGAAGTTGAGTGCGTGAATCTTCGATGTAATGATCAATTTTGAAGGCTTTTTTATCGGCAACAAATTCCATATTGCTCAAAATTGTGTTCGTTAATACCTTTTCAAAATTGTACAGATTTAATAATGCAAAACTGGTTAGTGGAAGAATAGCGGTAATTAAAAAACCAATAATCAAACGGTGCATCAATGAATACTTACGCAACAGTGATTTAATCATGGTGTTCGCCATTTTTGAGCGACGCGATAATTTCATCCCATTCAGCGTGAGAGTGATAATCGGGAAACGGTGTGGGACGAATAGGTAATTTTGAATGGTAAATTTCTTTAAATTGACCATTTTCTTGCGCTTGTCCAATGCGTAACATTTTCCAAGTGTGGCGCGTTTTAGCATCGATTGAAATAATGCCTGAAGGTGCTTGAAAACTTTGTTTTATCACAGACATATTCACTTTTTCTGGTTCAAATGATTTTATTTCATTTGCGGCTTTCGCCCATAAATGCACATTAACATAAGCCGCTTCAATGGGGTCACTGGTCACGCGGGTTGCATCACCTGACGTGTGTTGATAATTGGTAATAAATTTTTGATTTTCGGGTGTGTCTATCGATTGAAAATAAGACCATGCGGCGTAATGATTTTTTAAAAACGCATAATTTTTGATTTCATTTTCAGCAATGCTAAACGATAAAACAGGCGTTTCTTTTACGTTTGATTGCGATAAGGCTTGAAAAAACGCAGCATTCGTATCGCCGTTAATGGTGTTTAAAATTACATCGGGTTTGATAGTTTCAATTTCACTTATGATGTTTGCAACGTCTTGAGAGCCTAAAGGAAAATAACGTTCGGCTAATAATTGGGCATTATCTACGCGAATAAAATCCGCCATAATTCGATTAGCTGCGCGTGGAAAAATATAATCCGAACCGAGTAAATAAACGCGCTTGCCTAAATTTTTTAATGCCCAGCGAATAGCGGGAATAATTTGTTGATTCGGTGCTGAACCTGTGTAAATGACATTCGGCGATTGTTCTAAACCTTCGTATTGCACGGGATAAAACAGCAAGTGATTGTATTTTTCAACGATGGGTTTTACCGCTTTTCGAGATGCTGAAGTCCAACAACCAAAAATCACGCTGACTTTTTCTTGGGTAATTAAACGCTCGGCTTCTGTGGCAAAAATTTCGGGAGTCGATTTTCCGTCAGCAATCACCATTTCAAGTGGATGTTCTAAAATGCCGCCTTGCGTGTTGATTTCATTTACCGCTAATTGCACCGCATCGACTAATGGTTTTTCACTCGCTGCCATTGTGCCAGTGAGCGAATGTAATACGCCAATACGAACGGGTTCGAGCTTTTTAGGTTGCATCAAAAACAAAGTAACGCCTGCAATCATGACTGCAATCAGCAAGTAATAGTTAGGCTTTATTTTTGACATTGGCAATTCCTTTGATTTTCCAAAAAACTAAAAAACGCCGCCATCATGAATCAGTACAAATGTAGGGGTTCACTGCGTGAACCCACATCTACACAGATTTTTGATGATAACGTTTCTATATTGCGGGCGTACGCAGTACGCCCCCTACGAAAATTTTTGCGTCACATTTATTAAAAAATAAAATCCTCCTTTTGTGTGCGGTGTTGATTTTTATTTTTCCAAAATCGCAACGGCTGGAAGTTCTTTGCCTTCCAAGAATTCTAAGAACGCGCCACCGCCTGTTGAAGCGTAAGAAATTTGGTCATTGATGCCATATTTGTCAATCGCTGCAAGCGTATCACCGCCGCCTGCAATTGAAAATGCGTCGCTGCCTGCAATGGCATAAGCCAATGTTTGCGTACCGTGCGCGAATTGTTCGATTTCAAAAACGCCCACTGGTCCATTCCAAACGATGGTTTTGGCAGATTTCAAAATGCTTGCATAATGTGCCGCCGTTTCAGGACCAATATCTAAAATCATGTCGTCGTCAGCAATATCGGCGACATTTTTAATCGTCGCTTCAGCGGTTTCAGAAAATTCTTTTGCACAAACTACGTCTGTTGGAATCGGAATGTCAGAACCCGCCGCTTTTGCTTGGGTAATCAAACGTTTTGCTTCATCGAGCAAATCCATTTCAACAAGCGATTTTCCAACTGAAAAACCCGCCGCTGCGATAAACGTATTCGCAATCCCACCACCAACAATCAATTGGTCAACTTTTTGTGAAAGCGATTCTAAAACGGTTAATTTTGTTGAAACTTTTGAGCCGCCAACGATGGCAATCACGGGTTTTTCAGGTGTTTCCAAAGCGCGACCCAACGCATCTAATTCACTTGCAAGCAAAGGCCCAGCGCAAGAAATTGGCGCAAATTTAGCGATTGCATGCGTTGAAGCCTGCGCTCTGTGCGCGGTGCCGAATGCGTCCATCACAAAAATGTCGCATAACGCCGCCATTTTTTTGCCTAAATCGTCGTTATTTTTGCCTTCGCCAACATTGAAACGCACGTTTTCACATAAAACGATTTCGCCCGCGTTGATTTCGATACCATCTAACCAATCTTTTTCTAAACGAACGGGTTTCTTTAATAACGCCGCTAAATGTTCCGCGACAGGTTGCAATGAGTATTCAGGATTGTATTCACCTTCGGTCGGACGACCGATGTGTGACATCAGCATTACCGCTGCACCCGCGTTTAA
>CAZLGN010000189.1:0-4330 GCA_964558865.1 uncultured Methylomagnum sp. | reverse complement strand
ATTAGCATAGATAATCATAGATAATCATAGATTAAAATGAACTGTTACTTACCCATCCGAAATCTGACGAATAATTTCTCTAACAGGTCGTATAACGTAATAGCGAAGCAAACCGTAGCTGTACAGCATTAAAATCAAAAATATACCTAAAAATAATGCCGTGAATTGTCCTATTGTTTGCAATGCGTCGATTTTTGTTGGTTTGCTGTCGAGTTGAACAAAAACGACGGCATTCATTAACGTGTTTTCGTTAAGTATCGTTTGTTGACTTATCAACAAAGGAATCGCAATTTCATAAGTATTTTGAGCGTCATCGAGATGCGTTATTTTCTTTTTGTCTTGTAACGCTTCTTGAATATGATTTTCAATATCTTTGTCTTGGCTAATTACTTGGTCTAACGTTTTGCTTAAAAGAGCAGTTTTATTTGCCGCGACAATTCGCGCAGGTTGCGTACCCACAATGACTAAAATTAAATTCACATCTCTTTCGGCACCCAGTGCCGTCACAATGCGCTGCAATTCGCCTGCGCGTGATAAACCTTCGGCAGCATAATTGACGGTATTCGCCAGCAGTTCGGCACGAACCGCGAGTTTTTCAACTAATAATTGTTGAAAACGAATTTGTGCAAAAAAAATCACGCCAGCGGTAAAAATAATGCCGACAAAAATGAGCGGTAATAACAATTTGCGCCGCAGTGATTTTTGAATCGGATGTTTGAAAGCGATGTTTGACATGATTTAGTCGCTAAAACGGTTAGTTATTGTATCGGCGCGATGATCCGCCCCTTTTATTTGTCCCGTTTCACGCAAAACGTTGTCTGTTTTTTCAACCACTTTTTCAAATTTGCCACCTTGTTTGAAAAAATCTGTTTGTTCGGCTTGTGAAACAACGCGAATTTCGTCAAAGGAGTTTTTAAATTCTTGCGGCGTAATGCCTTCGCGCTCTGCCATAATTGCGTAAGATTCGTCTGGATTTTGCTGCGCGTAAGCCATTGCACGGTAGTAAACACGCAAAAGTTTTTTAATCTCGTCAGGACGTTGTTCAATAATCGAATCGTCAATAGCCATCACATCAACGACTTCATTAGGAATTTCGCTGGTTGAAAATAAAACATTCGTTTTCGTCTCGTGTTGCAACGTAATCGAAGTCGGCGGATACGTCACAACCGCATCAAGCGTGCCATTACTTAACCCTTCAGCCAATGATATTTGATCCATCGCGCTCATTTTAATATCAGCAAACGTCAAACCAAATTTATCCAAACCCCGCGCTAAAACGTAAATGCCAAGCGAAGCGAATTCAAGTCCGATTTTTTTACCACGCAAATCTTGACCCGTTTTAATTTTTTCATTCGATAAAATCATATCGGCACCGTCCGAATAATCAACGACTTGTATGACTTTTAAACGGCGTGGCGATTGTTCGCGTGCATGAAAAACGTCAACGAGAGTCGTGCCTAATCCGTCAAGTTGTCCGCGTTCAAAAGAACGTCGCGCGTCTGAAAGTGAACTAAATTCAATCAATTTTATGTTCAGATTTTCGTCTTTGAAAAAACCTTTTTGCTCGGCAAGATGGAAAAATTCAAAAGGTGGCCAAGTGCTAAGTCCAATTCGTAGCGGTTCTACTTGTTCAACGTTGCAACTCAATAAAGTGCTGGCTAACAAAATGAAAACTGAAATTTTTTTAGTTAATATAGACATCGTGTGTTTTTAAAGTGATTTTTAAAAATAGCAAATTCGACTCATTTCATCAGTCGAATTTAGTTTTTGCAAGTAGGAATTCAAACCGAAACACATAATCCCTACACCCGTAGATTTCACATGGGTGCTAATTTAACTTAAACCGCGAAAGCCGAAGGATCGAAATGTTGAAAAAGTTAGTTTTAGTGAGTTTATTATTACAAGGTTGCACCTCCGCGCCACTAACGCAATTTTACAGTTTAGAAGCGATTGCGGTTTCACCAGTAACGTTGTCATCAACGGATAATAAAAAACCGTTAATTGGTATTGCACAAATTAGCTTGCCGAGCGCGTTAGAACGCAAACAAATCGTGACTCGTGACGTGCAAGGGCAATTAAATTTAGCCGAGCAACACCAATGGGCGGCGTTATTGAAACAAAATATGACCGAAGTATTAGCGAAAAATTTAGCAACTCAAAAGTCGGATTTTTGGTTTAAAGCCTATCCGTGGAGTTTGTTGGGAATGGTTGATTATCGATTGGTAATTGACGTAACGCGATTGGATATTGTGTTGGGTAAAACGATAAATTTTTCAGTCGATTGGACGTTATTGAATGAAAAAACGCATACGGTTTTACAACACCATTCACTTGATTTACAACAACCGTTAGCCGATTCAAATTACGCGACGGCTGTTTTAGGTTTGAACCAATTATTGGCACAATTAAGCGAAAAACTAAACTTACTGGACGACCACGGGCAGTGATAGTTGAATCGTGTATAATTCGCGCAGTTTCACACCTGAATCACTTACTTTATGACTATTGAAAAATTAACTATTCGCCGTCGCGGCATTTATTTACTTCCCAATTTATTTACGACGGGCGCATTATTTTCGGGTTTTTATGCGATAACGTCTGCCATGAATCAACATTATGACATTTCTGTTGTGGCGATTTTTGTTGCCATGATTTTGGATGGTTTAGACGGACGTGTGGCGCGATTAACCAATACCCAAAGTGAGTTTGGCGCACAATATGACAGCTTATCGGATATGGTTTCATTCGCGGTTGCACCTGCATTAGTCATGTATTTGTGGGCATTTTCGACGCTTGGAAAAGTCGGCTTATTTGCTGCATTTGTTCACACAGCAGGTGGCGCATTACGATTAGCGCGATTTAATACGCAGCTCACTTCTGCCGATAAACGCTATTTTCAAGGTCTACCGAGTCCTGCGGCAGCAGCGATTTTGGCAGGTTTCATCTGGCTTTGTTTAGAACACGGTTACGACATCGATACGCTGAAATATATTGCGTTAATTTTGACGATTTGCACGGGCTTGTTAATGGTGAGTAATTTCCGTTATTCGAGTTTTAAAGAAATTGATTTGAAAGGCAAAGTGCCATTTTTCGTTGCAATAGCGGTCATGTTGGCAATTGCATTTGTGATGGCACAACCTCAAACCATGTTATTTTTGCTATTTTTGGGTTATGCGATTTCAGGGCCACTCGTCACGCTGATTATGCGCCGTAAAAAATTACAAGGTCGCAAAGGCTAACTTTTACATTTTGGATTGAATTTTTATGAAAGACCAATTGATTATATTTGATACGACGCTACGCGACGGTGAACAAAGTCCAGGCGCGTCAATGACGCGGGATGAAAAAATTCGTATTGCTCGCGCGTTGGAACGTTTGAAAGTGAACGTGATTGAAGCAGGTTTTCCTGCCGCAAGTGTGGGCGATTTTGAAGCGGTGCAAGCCGTCGCAAATGTCATTAAAGACAGCATTGTTTGTGGTTTGGCGAGAGCTTTGGACAAAGATATTGACCGTGCTGGCGAAGCATTGAAAGGCGCAAAACAATCACGGATTCACACCTTCATTGCCACGTCGCCCATTCACATGCAAATGAAGCTGAATATGTCGCCAGAGCAAGTCATTGAACACGCGGTAAAAGCGGTAAAACGGGCGCGGCAATATACCGACGATGTGGAATTTTCACCTGAAGACGCGGGACGTTCGGACGAAGATTTTTTATGTCGTATTTTAGAAGCTGTGATTGATGCAGGCGCGACCACATTAAACATTCCCGATACTGTCGGTTACAGCATTCCGCAACAATTTGGCGCGACGATTAAAAATCTCATTGAGCGGATTCCGAATTCGGACAAAGCGATTTTCTCGGTGCATTGTCATAACGATTTAGGTTTGGCGGTGGCAAATTCACTTTCCGCAGTGATGAATGGCGCACGCCAAGTTGAATGCACGATTAACGGGTTAGGTGAACGGGCTGGAAATGCGTCGCTAGAAGAAGTGGTGATGGCAGTTCGCACGCGCCACGATGTGTTTGATTGTCAAACACGCATTGATACGCGCGAAATTTTGACTTGTTCAAAATTAGTTTCATCGATTACGGGTTTTCCTGTGCAACCGAATAAAGCGATTGTCGGCGCAAATGCCTTTGCTCACGAAGCTGGAATTCATCAAGATGGTATTTTGAAAAGCCGTGAAACTTACGAAATTATGCGTGCTGAAGATGTAGGCTGGACAGCGAATCGAATGGTTTTAGGCAAACATTCGGGACGTAATGCGTTCAAAAGTCGAATTAACGAATTAGGTTTTGAGTTTGAAAGTGAAGCTGAATTAAACG
>CAZLGN010000188.1:0-4336 GCA_964558865.1 uncultured Methylomagnum sp. | reverse complement strand
TGTCAAACCAAATAGCGATATTTTACAAAATCCCCTCACTTTTAATCACACCCCGCTCAATGTGGGTTAAATCAACAGTATTGACCATAAACGCGCAGCATTGCTGAAAATGCCATGTATCGACTCAAACAACTTTTTTGTGCCCGTTTGTCATCGCGTTCGCTTGCTACTACATCAAACCGAAAACAAACGGGATTAAAATATCGGCGCGATTTACTGAAAAACTGAGTATTAAAAGCTCAAGCCTGATTTTTTATAATCCCAAACTTTAACAGTTTGGTGTACTACTCAAAATACTGAAGTTCGTGCGCGTATCGCTGCCATGAACACGATGACTTATCTTGGTATGCAAAAATCTGTAAGGGTTGGAGTAATTTTGTCTTAAATTTGTCTGGGTAAGACTGTTTTTTTGAGGTTATTTATGCGCCAACGCCTCTTGAGATTGCTGATCGACTTTGGGTAAAAAACTCACTTTGCGCTGAACAAGAAAAAATATAATTTTCTGCGTAGACGCGGTTTATAACTAACCATCAAAATCAAGTCCGAATATGCCCATCACCCAAGACGATATATTTCAACGACGTTAAGCCTTTCAAACCGACAGGACCTCGCGCATGTAATTTGTCGGTGCTGATACCAATTTCTGCGCCTAAACCGTATTCAAACCCATCAGCAAAACGGGTGGAAGCATTCACCATTACCGAACTGGAATCGACTTCGCGCAAAAAACGACGCGCCAATGTGTAATCTTCCGTCACAATCGATTCAGTGTGTTGTGAACTGTACTGATGAATATGATTCATCGCTTCATCAATTCCGCTCACGATTTTTATCGACAAAATTGGCGCAAGATATTCAGTTTGCCAATCTTCTTCGGTGGCGCGAATACAATTTTTTGGAAGCAATGAACAGGTTTTCGCACAACCGCGTAATTCCACACCTTTCGAGTGATAAATTTCTGCCAATTGCGTTAACACTTCTGGTGCGATACTTTCGGCAATCAACAGGGTTTCCATTGCATTACAAACGCCGTAACGGTGCGTTTTAGCATTCACAGCAATGCGAATCGCTTTTTCAATGTCGGCTTTATCATCAATATAAACATGGCAAATGCCGTCTAAATGTTTAATCACGGGAATCGTCGCTTCTTTGCTGATTCGCTCAATTAAACTTTTACCGCCGCGCGGCACAATGACATCGACAAAGTTTTTCATCGTAATCAATTCGCCAACTGCCGAGCGGTCTGTCGTTTCGACAATTTGCACAGCCGTTTCGGGTACTTCGGCATTTTTCAAACCTTGTTTGATACACTCAGCAATCGCTTGATTTGAATGAATCGCTTCCGAACCGCCTCGCAAAATACAAGCATTACCCGATTTCAAACACAATGCCGCTGCATCCACCGTAACATTCGGACGTGATTCGTAAATAATGCCAATCACGCCCAATGGCACGCGCATTTGTCCGACTTGAATGCCGCTCGGACGGTAACTTAAATCGGTGATTTCACCAATCGGGTCAGGCAACGAAGCCACTTGAATCAATCCATCAATCATGGCTTGAATGCCTTTTGGTGATAACGTCAAACGGTCTAACGCTGCGTCGTCTAAACCATTTTCCTTACCCGAGACTAAATCTTTTTGGTTTTCAACCATCAAATCGGCTTTGTGGTCTTGCAGCTCGTTTGCAATTGCAATCAAAGCGCGATTTTTAAAATTTGTGTCCAAATGACTTAGGATTCGTGCCGCATCTTTCGCTTGTTGTCCTAAGGTTTGCATATAGTTTTGAATGTTCATTTTTTCTACTCGCTAATAATTGATTCGTTTTGCCACAATTGCGCCACCGTTTCACGTTCACGAATAACGTGAATTTTGTCGCCATCCACCATAATTTCAGCAACGCGCGGACGTGAATTGTAATTTGAACTCATCGTAAAACCGTAAGCTCCTGACGAACGAACCGCAAGTAAATCGCCAGCCGTTAATTTTAACGCACGTTCTTTGCCCAAAAAATCGCCTGTTTCACAAACAGGGCCAACAATGTCCCACGTCATTTCAGGTGCAGAACTGTTTAAATCGACAGGCACAATATCTTGCCACGCGCCATACAACGCGGGACGCACTAAATCATTCATAGCGGCATCAACAATTGCAAAATTTTTGTGTTCTGTGGGTTTTAGATATTCCACGCGCGTAACCAAAATCCCCGCATTACCAACAATTGCGCGTCCAGGTTCTAGCATAATTTCCAAATCTGTTTCACCTAAACGTGCCAAAATCGCGCTGATATATTCGGCAGGTTCGGGCGGCGTTTCGTCACGGTATTGAATGCCCAAACCGCCGCCTAAATCCAAATGTTTCAACGTAATTCCAGCCAATTTTAATTTTTCAACTAACGCTAAAACTTTATCGAGTGCGTCTAAAAACGGATGAGTTTCCGTCAATTGCGACCCAATGTGGCAATCAATTCCCACTATTTCGATATTCGATAACGTCGCGGCATGTTTATAAGCGGCTAATGCTTCTTCAATCGCAATCCCGAATTTGTTTTCTTTCAAACCTGTTGAAATGTACGGATGCGTTTTTGCATCGACATCAGGATTGACGCGAAATGAAACAGGGGCAATCACATTTAATTCCGCCGCGATTTGGTTAATCCGTTCGAGTTCATCAAAAACTTCGACATTGAAACAGCGAATGCCTAATTTTAGAGCATCGCGGATTTCGTCAGCACGTTTGCCAACGCCTGAAAATACGACTTTTTTCATATCGCCGTCCGCTTGTAACACGCGCTGTAATTCGCCGATTGACACAATATCGAATCCCGAACCTAAACGCGCCAATACATTTAACACGCCTAAATTGGAATTCGCTTTGACCGCGTAACAAATTGTGTGAGCTTGTGTGCCAAAAGCGTTATTGAATGCGTGCCAATGACGTTCCAGTGTGGCGCGAGAATAGATATAACAAGGGCTGCCGTATTTTTCGACGATAGTTTTGACTGCTACATTTTCAGCAAAAAGTTGGTTGTCGCGGTAAATAAAATGGTTCATAACGAGTTTTTTGTTTAAGGATTAACGGCGGTTTCAGATGTTTTTGCAGGCAAAACGAGTTTGCCCGTTTGTCCACATGCCGACAGGAATAATGCCAAAATGACGATAAAAATATATTTTTTCATGATTCGATTGAAACGGGTTTTTTCGCGGTTTTATTGTTTCTTCTGCGACGTTTTTTATTCGCAGGTGCAACAACATCGATTTTCGCTTTCACGGGTTCAGGTTTTTTCGCAGCAGGTTTTTTTGTCGATTTGTGCTTAGGTTTTGGCTTAGAGTCGGTGCGTTTGAAAGGCATTTCAGAATTCACTTTTGACTTCGCTGTTACGCCAACCAACGCGAAATCGATTTTTTTCTCATCTAAATCTACTCGCATAACTTTCACTTTTACCGTGTCGCCTAAACGATAACGGGTGTTACTGTGTTCGCCTTTGAGTTGATGACTGAGCGGGTCAAAATGGAAAAAATCTTGCCCTAAACTACTGATATGCACCAGTCCTTCGACATAAATATCGTTCAATTCAACAAAGAAACCAAACGACGTAACCGCAGAAATCACGCCCGTAAAATCGTCGCCCGTTTTGTCCATCATGTATTCACATTTGAGCCAACTCGTGACATCACGGGTCGCATCGTCGGCGCGGCGTTCATTCGCTGAACAATGCTCGCCCAAAATAACCATGTCAGGAATGCCATAAACAAAACTGTCGGCTTTTTTACCGAGTAAAACATGACGAATCGCGCGATGAATCAACAAATCAGGATAGCGGCGAATCGGCGAGGTGAAATGCGCGTAAGCGTCGAGAGCCAGCCCGAAATGTCCTTTTTCTTCCGCGCTATAAACCGCTTGCGACATCGAACGTAATAACACGGTTTGAATCAAATGTGCGTCAGGACGGTCTTTAATGCTTTCGATTAAATTCATATAATCGATGGGTGTAGGTTCACTTTCGCCCGACATTTTCAAGCCCATTTCACCTAAAAACGTTCGCAAATTCACCAATTTTTCTTCACTTGGGGCTTCGTGAACGCGCAACAATTTCGGCATTTTTTTACTGTTCAAATAGCGAGCAGCAGAACCGTTTGCCGCAATCATAAATTCTTCAATCAGCTTGTGCGCGTCATTGCTAACCACGGGAATAATTTTTTCGATTTTACGATTTTCGCCAAACACAATTTTGGTTTCTTGCGTGTCAAAATCCATTGCGCCACGTTTTTCACGCGCCACGCGCATCGCTTGATAAAGCGCGTACAACTCGCGCAAATCGGGCATTAACTTGGCGT
>CAZLGN010000187.1:0-4344 GCA_964558865.1 uncultured Methylomagnum sp. | reverse complement strand
GCAAATTGTTTTAGCCAATCCACGCGGTTTTTGTGCGGGCGTAGATCGCGCCATTCACCGCGTCATTCACAAATTAACCGCTTTTGGCGCACCGATTTATGTTCGCCACGAAGTGGTTCACAATCGAACCGTTGTTGATGCGTTGAAAGCGAAAGGCGCAATTTTTATCGAAGAATTAACCGATGTGCCTATGGGGTCAACGTTAATTTTCAGCGCACACGGCGTTTCTAAACAAGTTCAAAAAGAGGCGAAGGAACGCAATTTAACCGTGTTTGATGCAACGTGTCCGCTAGTGACAAAAGTTCATATTCAAGTCGCGAAACACGCGAAAGCTAACCGCGAAGTGATTTTAATTGGTCATGCTGGACATCCTGAGGTCGAAGGAACGATGGGACAATATGAAAAACAAGCGGAATCTGGCGGCATTTATTTAGTTGAAACACCTGTGGATGTTGAAAAATTGGTTGTAAATCATCCCGAAGATTTGGCGTATGTGACGCAAACTACGTTATCAATGACGGATACAAAAATTATGGTGGATGCGCTACGCAAACGCTTTACCTCAATTCAAGAGCAGAAAAAAGACGACATTTGTTACGCGACCCAAAATCGCCAAGATGCGGTGCATGATTTAGCAAAAATTGCGGACATTATTTTGGTGGTCGGTTCGCCAAATAGCTCAAATTCAAATCGTTTGCGTGAAATCGCTGAACAACTTGGTAAAACCGCTTATTTAATCGATACCGCAACCGATATGCAGGAAAAATGGTTTGCTTCAACAAAAGCAGTTGGTGTGACAGCAGGCGCGTCAGCACCCGAAATTTTAGTTCAGGAAGTAATTGCTCAACTTCAATTATGGGGCGGCGATGTCACAACGGAAATTAAAGGCATTGAAGAAAAAGTGGTGTTTTCATTGCCTCGCGAATTGAAAAATAAATCATGCTCGAACAATTAGATTCCATTCGTATTGATAAATGGTTGTGGACGGCACGTTTTTTCAAAACACGCTCGTTAGCCAGTGAAGCCGTTGCAGGCGGTAAAATTCACATTGATAAGCAACGTGTTAAACCGAGTAAAGAAATCAAAATTGGCGCGAAACTATCCATTCACAAAGAAGGTTTTGAATGGCTCGTGACGGTAACAGGCATTGCAAAACAGCGCGTTTCAGCAAAAGAAGCCGCGTTACTTTATGAAGAAAGCAGCGAAAGTTTAGAGAAACGCGAAAAACACGTTGAAATACGGCGCGAAGAACGGAAATTTTTGGGTTTTCAAAAGCCTGAACACAAACCGAATAAAAAAAATCGCCAGCTCATTCATCAATTCAAACGCGCGGATTGATTACAAACACGTTGGGGGTTTTGGTAATCCCGCAATTAAACACGCATATTTTAAGGGCGATTCAGGAAATAAGTTTTGCAAATAACGGCTATTGCCTTTTTCAATTCCGAACTGGTTGGCAACCGCTTTGACGAAAATACGAGTATTGGGTAAATAATTGAATCGCGCGTAATACTCGCGCATAAACCACACAATTTCCCAATGTTCTGGTTTTAAAGTAATGCTATTTAACTTTGCTAAATCTGCGGCGACTACTTCATTCCAGTCGCTCGCAGAAACTAAAAAACCGTGTTCGGTTAGATTTAATTCCATGTTTGAATCGGCGTGTGTTCGACAGTGAGTTGCACAAATTGCGCGTAATCAATCGGCATAATTCCTTCACATAACAAATGCGTTTTAATGCCACGCAATGTTAAATCGTCACTTAAAACGTAACATGGCGTTTCATTGGCTAATTCCGTTAATTTATTTTGCCATTGTGAATGTTGAATTAGACCTAAAACCGCATTATTCAAAAAAATAACGCCTGCTTGATTTTTCAAACGCGCCAAGGTTGGCAATGACAATTCAAAAATTAAATGTAACATCAATAACTGTCCGTTAATTTCAAACCCACAATACCGATAATGACGAGAAAAATCGAACATATCCTATAAATATCAACAGATTCTTGAAATAAAAAAATACCCAAAATGGCAACGCCTACAGCACCCATTCCAGTCCAAACCGCATACGCAGTACCAAGAGGTAAAGTTTTTAATGCCAACATCAGTAAATAAAAACTACCTGCACCCGATAACGCTGTCACAATACTTGGAAAAAGCCGTGTGAAACCTTGATTATATTTCAAACTTAAAGCGAAAATAATTTCAATAAATCCCGCACAAACTAACAATAACCAGCTCATAATTCCTCTTTTATATTAAATCTTTTACAATAACCCTAAATTAAACTATTAAACTTTTGGTACGACAATGAGTAATGACGATTCAGCAATGCTTCACAACAAGGCGATGATAACAAGTAATTTGGCGATGCTCGTAAAACACAAATGTATGATAAGTGCCAGCTTAGGCGGTAAAGAATCGCTGCTTACCGCCATTATCGCTATAAATCATAAAGAAGGAACAATGATTTTAGATTTTGGTTCATCGGATTATTTAAATAAAAAACTAATTTCTACACCACACGTTAAATTTTCTACAGGTTTCAATGGTATTCAGGTTGCATTTACGGGTGATAAAATAAGTCTCGTCAAATATGAAGGCGATCCCGCGTTTTCCATGCCGATTCCAAGTTCGTTGTATTGGTACAATCGTCGTGAATACTATCGCGTGAATACGCCAATCATGAATCCAAGCATTTGTGAATTTGCACTAAAAGAACCACAAGAAGATTTTCCTGACGACTACAGAAATGCCTATATTGCCGCAACAGATGTCATCAAAGCAGGTTTGTTAGCTCAAATTCAGGCAGAGCGTGTTGCTGAACAACAGGCGTTTGTTAAAGCCTATGCCAAAATGTCTGTTGAAAGTAAAATCAAAGCTAAACTCGAACGCCAACAGATTGAAGCAGAATTGGAGGCTAACCCGCCCCAACCTGAAGAAAGATTGTTAAATTTGATTCGCCTGCATTTGCACGATGTTAGTTTGTCTGGTTTTTCAGTAACCAATTACAACGAAGTGTTCTCACATTTTTTGACTCGCAACACAATTTACGAAAATTGCAATTTCATTATGCCTGGTCATGGCGAAGTCAGTATATCGTTTGAAATTATGATGAAACGTAAAATTGAAACTAACAAAGTTGGTGAATTTGCCGAATTGGTGGGAACAAAATTTATTAACCTGAAACAAGGTGCTGAATCCGCTGTGTTACGTTATATTCAAGACATTGAACGCCAAAGCGGTGTGTTAAACATCTAATTTTATATGTGAAATTTAGTCGGGTTCCGCGCTGCTAACCCGACCTACAGCATTTTGAAAATGGAGTGCAAAAGGCTAAAAAATGCTTTTTGTCACCGCCACTTTCGCAATATACACGAACATTAACAACGCGCCCCCAAACGCATACCAACGTTTTTCATCTGTGCATTTCAACGCCATAATTCCTAAACCAACATAGCCCAATAACGCAACAATTTTCGCCACAATCCAACCAAATTGACCGTCTAACCAATGCCCTTGAAAAACAAGGCTAATCCCCGTCAAAATCACTACGCCGTTAATGGCGTGTGGCGCGATATTCACCCATTTAAGTTGCATCATTTCAGGACGAAATTTCGTTAAAGCAACGCGCCCTAAAAAGCTCACCAGTGACAAAGCAATAAATAATAAATGTAAATGTTTCATAAGTTTTCCTCGATTTGAATTACAAACAACGTTGCATCGCAACGCCAATATCTGTCAATGCGTTAACCACTTCAACGCCAGCAGCTTTAAGCGCGTTCATTTTACTTTCTGCGGTACCTTTGCCGCCAGTGACGATTGCTCCCGCGTGTCCCATTCGTTTCCCCGCAGGTGCCGTTTGCCCAGCAATGTACGCCACAACAGGTTTTGTGACGTGTGCTTTGATGTATTCTGCCGCAGCTTCTTCGTCACTGCCGCCGATTTCACCGACCATCACAATGCCTTTGGTTTTTGGATCGGCTTCAAAAAGACGCAACACGTCAATGAAATTCATGCCGTGAATTGGGTCGCCGCCAATCCCAACGCAAGTGCTTTGCCCCAAACCTTGTTGCGTGGTTTGATGCACGGATTCATACGTCAACGTGCCAGAACGCGACACAATGCCAATCACACCCGCTTGATGAATCGACGCAGGCATAATGCCAATTTTGCATTCGTCAGGCGTGATAATGCCTGGGCAATTCGCGCCAATTAACAATGATTTTGTGCCTTGCATCGCCGCTTTCACACGCAACATTTGCAATGTCGGAATGCCTTCAGTAATGCAAACAATCAATTCAATGCCCGCATAGACGGCTTCTAAAATCGCATCGGCGGC
>CAZLGN010000186.1:0-4382 GCA_964558865.1 uncultured Methylomagnum sp. | reverse complement strand
CGGTGGCGGTTTTGCGTTTGACGAATGATTAATCATCAATTGCGCGAAATGTTTCATCGTTACGGCATTGCGCGGAATCCGATAATCAAAATCGGCTAAAACGCGAAACGATTCATTAAATTCGTCGTCCATTGCTTCGAGTAAATAATAAATATCGCTGTTTCCCACCAAAATAATTTTCACATTTAGCGGAATTACTTCGGGTTTGAGCGTAATCGTATTCACACTTTGCTCGGTAAAAGGCGATTCAATTTCAATGCAGCCTGATTTCAAAGACCGCTTCAAACCGTCCCAAACAAACGGATAATGCAGCACTTTTTCGGCATCTAAAATCAAATAACCGCCGTTGGCTTTATGCAATGCGCCCGCACAAATACGGCGATAATGCGGCATTAACGTCCCTTGGTCGTTGCTGTATTCCACGCGCCCAAACAAATTTTGATATGTCGGATGCGTTTCATAAATCACAGGCGCACCGCTATCTTGCTTGTAATCAATCAAAATGTTGGGCGCGTATTGCTCAAAAATCAGCCGTTTTAACGTGTGATCCCGTTCAATCGGTTCATTCGTTGAAACGGGCATTAAAAAATCGTTAATGGTTTGACGAAGATTTTTTTTCACTTCGGCTAAATACGTCACCACATCTTCAACTTCGGCGTAACGCGCATTCAATTCTTCAAACAACGGATCAATTGCTACATCAATCGTATCGTTATTCAGTTGCGTCATCGACGCGGCAAGTTCTCTGCGCCATTGTGGCAATTCAAGTAACGCTTCACTTAGACAATCTTCCAATTCTTCAATCAATTGTTTAAAAGTTTCGCGTTCTTCTGTTGATAATGCTGATAATTCTTCATCACGCATCGGTCTATTTTCATAGAGCGGCACGAAATTAAAGGTGTCATTTTCAGAAAATAAACCAATCGCAACTTCCCGCGCTTGTTCATCGACACGTTCAGTTGCGTCGCGGTAAGTGTGAACAAATCGACGTTCAATCACCGTTTTTTTCTGTTGATAACTGGGATTTTCAAATGCGGCTGGAAAGGTCGCTAAAACGTTAGTAATTAAATTTTCAATCGCTTTACAAAAATTTTGCCCCTTTTCAGCAGGCAATTTAATCGCAATCGGTTCGCGTGAATTTTCAAAATTGTCCACATACGCATAAGACGATGGTGCGGGATGATTCGGCGCGAGCGTTTGCAAATACTGCATAATCATTGACAACCGCCCGCTGCCCGTTTCGCCCATAACAAAAATGTTGTAGCCAGAATTTGGCATTGCAATGCCAAATTCTAACGCCGATTGAGCGCGTTCTTGTCCAAGAATGCCCATTTTTGAATCTAATGGCGCATTAAAATCGATGGCATTTAAATCGATAGTGGCTTTGAGTATGTCGAGCGAAAGTTTTAGAGAATCTGTCATGAATTAGGGTTTTACAAGGATGCTATTGTTGACGGCTTTTACGCCTTTGATGGTTCGCGCTAATTGAACAGCACGGTCGGATTCTTGTTGTGTATCGACAAAACCACTGATTTGAACGGTGCCTTTGAATGTTTTGACGTTAATATCAAGCATTTTTAAACGTGAATCGCCTAAAAAAGTCGATTTCACTTTCGTGGTCAAAACGGTGTCGTCTAAGTATTCGCCTGTGCTTTCACGTTTAGCATTTTCAGTAGAACAAGCGGGAACAATTGTTAACAACGACACACTGAATAGAATACTTTTGATGATTTTTACTGTGTTCATAATCGAAAGGTTCTGGGTAAAAGGTTCAAGGTGAAAAATTGGTCATATCATAACGTTTTCACCTTTTACAGGCTATAAACACACGGTTCAATTTAGCGGCTTTGTGCTTTCGCAATCATTTTGCTGGTCGAATGTCCTTCAACAAATTGTAAAATTTTTACTTCGCCGCCGTTTGCAATCACCGCTTTACCGCCGACAACTTCTTCAATTTTATAGTCGCCGCCTTTTACAAGTATGTCAGGCAATAAACGGTTATAAATTCGTTCAGGCGTTTCTTCTGTAAATTCAACGACCCAATCCACACATTCTAACGCCGCTAAAACGGACATTCGCGCTTGCAAATCGTTAATCGGACGCGAATCACCTTTTAAAATTTTTACCGATTCGTCCGAATTCACCGCGACAATCAAACGGTCGCCCAACGCTTTAGCTTGTTGTAAATAAGTAATATGCCCAATGTGCAGCAAATCAAAACAGCCGTTAGTCATGACGATTTTTTCACCGTGCGCTTTGGCGCGTTGCATAATTTCAATCAGTTCATTTTCTGATACCACACCAAAAACGTTGCGATGGGTGTGCATTTCGCGGGTAAGTTCTAAAATTGAAACCGTCGATGTGCCGACTTTTCCAACCACAATGCCAGCCGCTAAATTCGCTAAATACATTGCCTCTTGCAACGGTAAATCAATCGCCAAACCCAACGCCATGACCGCAATCACGGTATCCCCTGCGCCTGTGACATCGAAAACATCTTTCGCTTGTGCGGGTAAGGAATAGGTCGAATTGGCATCAATCAAACTCATGCCCGATTCGCCGCGCGTGAGTAATAACGTTTCGATTTTTTGGG
The DNA here is from genome assembly GCA_964558865.1 of uncultured Methylomagnum sp. GTDB lineage: Bacteria > Pseudomonadota > Gammaproteobacteria > Methylococcales > Methylomonadaceae > UBA10906. The sequence continues at coordinate 1,789 of CAZLGN010000186.1, read as the reverse complement.
CGGCTAATAATTCGCGTCCTTTTTCGATTAAGGTTTCAATTTCGCCTTCACCGACAACCGCTTTTAATTCGCCTAAATTTGGCGTGATTAAATCCGCATTTTGATAACGTGAATAATCCGTGCCTTTCGGGTCAACAAGCGTTTTTAGACCTGTTTTTTTAGCAATTGAAATGTAATCGACGACATTTTCTAATGTACCTTTGCCATAATCTGAAAACACAATCACGTCATTTTTTTTGAGGTGATTTTGCAAACGTTCCGCTAAATCGGCGCGATTAAAATTCAGCGGCGTTTCTTCAAAATCGACCCGAATCAATTGTTGATGTTGTGCCATGACGCGCAATTTACAAATCGTGTGCAGATTTTCAGCCACGATAAAATCACACTCTACGCCTTCGGCAAGCAATAAACGTTGTACACAATCGCCGTCTGCATCGTCGCCAATGACACCGATTAACGTGACGTTGCCGCCAAGTTTTGCAATGTTCAACGCCACGTTTGCCGCACCACCAACTCGCTCTTCAATGGTTTTCACTTTGACGACTGGCACGGGAGCCTCGGGCGAAATTCGCGCCGCTTGTCCAGACCAATAACGGTCAAGCATCACGTCGCCAATAACTAAAATTCGTCCAGTCGAAAAATCAGGCAGATTCGCTAACATTTACGGCTTCCTCCACGACACCACACCAGTAATGTCCGATTAAAATATGGGTTTCTTGAATTCGCGCCGTAATTTTTGACGGCACGGTGATTAAGTTCGTAGCGAATTCTGCCAACGCGCCACCATTTTCACCCGTTAAAGCAATTACGTTGAGATTTTTGGCGCGAGCAATTTGCGCGGCTTGCACAATGTTTTTGCTGTTGCCTGACGTTGAAATTGCAATCAACGTGTCGCCCGCATTGCCTAAGGCTTCAATTTGTCGGGCAAAAACAGTGTCAAAATCAAAATCGTTAGCGTGAGCCGTTAAAATTGACGTGTCGGTTGTCAGTGCAATCGCGGGTAAAGCGCGACGTTTCAATTGATAGCGCACTACAAATTCGGCGGCGATATGTTGAGCATCTGCCGCGCTGCCACCGTTTCCACACAACAAAACTTTGTTGCCACTTTCAAAGGTGGAAATCAATAATTTTGCCGCTGTTTCTACAGATTCGTTACAACATTTTGCCAAATTCATAACGGCAATGTGTTGGGTGAGTTCTTCGTTAAAAGGTTTCAATTTAAATTCTCCAAAATTTCAACATTTGTTTCGGTCATTTTTTCAGAATCCCGCAAAAATCCAAGCGTATAAACTTGCGGCTGCAATTTCACAGTTAAATTTTTATAAGCCTCGTCGAAATCGTCAAAGCTGACGGCGTTCAGCGTATCGTTTAATGACTTCAAAGCGTTGCGGATTTGATACCAACCAACATCCAAACGGTTTAATTTATAGTCGTCTTTCACGCTGGCTTTCAATTTGTCTTTTTTCGCAAAATACGCCGACCACAACACTTTGCCTGCGTTTAAAACCGCTTTCGCTTCGGGTGACGGCTTCTTTCCCTTTAAATAATTCGCCATAAAATCCGATTCAAACGGTTCAGACGCGCCAACGTCGGTTTGATTGAACGGAATAAAATGATTAACGATTGACCACGTTTTGCCGTTCCATTCCAAACCGTCTGCGCTCGCGGTTAAATTGCTGCCGTTAAATAACATCCAAATCAAACAATCGTTTTTAAATTCGTCAGAAAGTGGCGCGGTGGGTTGTAAAAATTGGTCGCGGTCGTTTTGCCACGTTGGTTTGATTAAACG
>CAZLGN010000185.1:0-4429 GCA_964558865.1 uncultured Methylomagnum sp. | reverse complement strand
AAAGGCGGTTAAGCCTTTTCTGTCGAAATCGAGAAGATTAACCTTTTTGACAGGATTATCTTGTTCTTGCACAGATTTCCTCTACTGAGAAGAAATAGGCAATTTCACGAGCAGCAGTTTCTACTGCATCTGAACCGTGAACCGCATTTTCATCAATGCTTGCTGCGAAATCCGCGCGAATTGTGCCAGCGGCAGCTTCTTTTGGATTGGTTGCGCCCATAATGTCGCGGTGTTTTAAAACAGCGTTTTCGCCTTCCAAAACTTGCATCATTACAGGGCCAGAAATCATGAAAGATACTAAATCGCCGAAAAAGCCGCGTTCGCTGTGTTCCGCATAAAAACCTTCCGCTTGTGATTTGGTTAAATGCACCATTTTCGCTGCAACGATTTTCAAGTCGTTTTTTTCAAAACGGCTGTAAATTTCGCCGATAACATTTTTTGCGACAGCGTCAGGTTTAATGATAGAAAAAGTACGTTCAATTGCCATTGGTTTTAAAACTCCTAATTGTAAATAAAAAAAGAGCGCGAATTATAGCGGATTTAGCGCGAAAGCCACCATTAAGTTACGAATTTACGCTTGCTGCGAGCATTTTTTGAAACGCCGAAAATAATGCTTTCATCGGCGCGGGTTTGTAAGGAAATAAATCGACGGGGTCAATGGCATGAACAATCATGCAGCTGTCGATTTCAAAAATCAGTAATTCACCAGCGGGCGTTTCGCTGCAATCCATTCCCAAATAATCCAAACCTGTGCGTTCATAAATTGTTTGAAAAGCGGCAGCGTGTTTTTTCGCAAAGGTTTCGTCGAAATACTGCATGACATGGGCTTCTTCGGCTCGTTTTTTAGCGTCTTCCGCCATGCCAGCATTCAAATAGTGAATCATCCAATTTTCTGAAATCGCCAAATGCGCTAAAAACGGTTGCCCTGAAATCAGCATCACGCGATATTTGCGAAACAAGCCGTCGGTGTTGCGATAGTCGATAAATTTTGCAATGAAAAATTCGTCGTAATTTTGTTGCGCCAAATAATTCGACAACGCCGTTTTCGATTCGATTTTTTCTAAATCATGCCCCGCGTGAGAATCAACGGGACGAATAATTATCGGGTAATCAAAATTTTCAGAATGAAGATTTTCAGTCAAATAACGCACTGTTTCAGGCATTAAAATTCCCGCCGCATTTTCCAATAGCTGATATGCCGCATCACGCGACATTTTTGCAATGCGTTCAGGTTTATTTAAAACAGGTTTTGACCACTTCACTAAAAATGATTCGAGTTGTTTTAACAGAGGTAAATTTTGTTCAGATTCGGCAATCGCTACAAATAACACATCGTGTTCGGGGAATTCGTCAGGACTAAAATTCGCCGTCATGTAAAACTGCGTTAATTCAATGTCCGAATCGTCGAGTAAAAATTCAATCGGCGTATTTGCCATTAAATCGCCAGCACTTAATAAGGCTAATACTCGCAAAGTCGGATTTTTTACAGATAACGAATAAGCGCGTTGTAACGCTATGGCTTCGGCTTGCATTTGCAACGCCAATTCTCGATTGCCGCGTAGTTGCAAAACTGTCGATAAATCCATCAGTGCATTCGCATCATTAGAATTTTCAACGGTTTTATCGATTAACATTTGCCCGATTGGCGCAAGGTCAACACCTGAGTGAGCGAGACGCATCAATTCAACCAAACCAGTAAAAGGTTTTGTTGCGAGCGAGTTTAAATCTAAAGTTAATTTCATGGTTTTCTGGCGTTTTTGAAGGTGCGGAGCGGTACCTTTTTTCAAAGATAGCTGTTGAATAACGCAAAAAATCGTTTAATCGTTTGCGCTCTGTTTTTGGTTTTGGAACAAAAAATTGGACTGCCGCTGAGTAATTAACGAATGGTTAACATCAATATCAACGGCATCTAAAATAGCAAATCTATCAAAATTCAAGACGCGCTAACGCTTTACTTGATTTCGTTGGCAACTGTGGCAACGTTGCTCAACGACGATGAATTCAATAGGAAAAATAGCTTTCCTTCTGTTGGTTGCCCTTCAATTACAAAGTCAATGTGCGACGCTAAAACAAATTCTTGCGTGGCAGATGTTTTGATTTGAGTGGCAATTTCTTCGCGAGTTTTGACGGCATAACGCGGGAGTGAACTTTCAATTGCAACATGCAGCACATCAGTAATCGACGCTAAACAACCGTTAATCATAATGTTGCCTAATTCACTCATGGCTTCATTTTCAAATTCACGAAGCATGTCAATATCCAGTTCTGTTCCCATCATGTTTCGCACAATGCGTAGCACGCTTTCTTCAGGAAATAACAACATTACTTCCGCCTTTAACACGCCAGTAAAATCTTGTGTCACGACACCGAATTTTTCTGCGGTTAAACGCAATGATAATGTGCCAACATCTTCCAATTCGACCAATTCAACATTTGGAACAGAGGATTGCACTGATTTACCAATGACTTCACTTAAACCTTGTACAGCGCGACTAGTACCGATATTGATGGCTTCGCCTAGGCTATCAAAATAAAGTTCACTCAAGGTTTTCATTTTGTTTAGCCTGCGAAATAGTCAAGGGCTTGACGGATTGATGTTTCAGTCACGGGTTTTGAAACCAAAATGGTTCCCATCGCACGCGCTTCTTCTTGATACGTTTCTTGAACGTTTGCTGAGAAAATGACGAGACGAAGTTTAGGATACTTTGCCAAAATAATTTTCGCGGCTTCCGTTCCCAACATGCCAGGCATATTGATGTCCATTGTGCAGTAATCGGGTTGCTCTTTATCAATCATTTCAATGGCTTCTTCGCCAGTTGTGGCTTCACTCAAAATCCAATCAGGATGTTTTGCACTAATGTGTTGACGAATAAACATTCTTGAAATTTTGCTGTCATCAACAACTAATACTTTTTTAGACATAAATCACTCTCTTAAAATTGAAACGGTTAAAGGTTGAAAATCGGGCGAATTATCACATAAGCGTTAATAATTGGTTAAAAATTTTTCCATTTGTGACAAGAATTTGCTTCGGGAAAATGCCAGAGTTTCCCTGAAAATCAGTAACAGTTGCGCCTGCTTCTTTGGCAATCAACGCGCCCGCTGCGACATCGTATAAATTCAATTCTTGCTCCCAAAACGCATCCAATTGTCCATCGGCAACGAGACAAATATCCACCGCAGCAGAACCTAAACGGCGTTGACCTGTTGTCGCTTGAGCGACGCGACAAAACCGCGCCAAATTATTATTTTCTAAATACGACCTTAAACAAGCGAATCCTGTGCCAATCATTGCATCGGCTAAATCGTCAAGTTCAGAAACTCGAATCGATTTACCATTTCGCCACGCGCCTTCGCCTTTTGTTGCAGAATAATAATCGTCCAAAGCGGGCGCAAATACAGCACCTGCGACGATTTCACCATCGATTTCTAACGCCACGCTAATTGACCAATAATACTGACCTCGCGAAAAAGAATGCGTGCCGTCAATCGGGTCAACAATCCAACGATTCGTTTGATTTTCAGATTGTCCACCTTCTTCGCCCCAAAATCCGTACTGTGGGTAATGTTCGCGTAATTGCGCTTGTAAAAAGGCTTCGACTGCCAAATCGGCGGCGGTAACAAAATCGCGGGGACTTTTTTTGTCGATATTTAGATGTTTTAAATCACGAAAATATGTCAGTGCAATCTCGCCAGCGTTACGGATAATGCGTTCTAAAAGGGGTTGTGAAATAGTCATAATTAAAATGAAAATAGGAAAATGTGTGTTGTGCAGTTTAAAACGTGAATTCAAAAAATCACAACGATTACTTTGGATTCAACAAAAAATCACCCAAAAAATGCTAGAATTTCAGCTAATTTAACCACTTAACAAACAGGAGTGTTATGACTTTAAAAATTGTAGTGCCGCATCTTCCCGAATCCGTCAGCGATGCGACGCTTGTTGCGTGGCACAAAAAAGTCGGCGATAGCGTCATGAAAAACGACAGCCTTGTCGATTTAGAAACCGACAAAGTGACGCTAGAAATAGTTGCCCCAGAATCAGGGATTTTGCGCGAAATTTTTAAAACTGACGGCGCAATTGTCACAGGTGGTGAGGTATTGGCAGCGTTTGAAGTTAAAAACATTCAATTCGAAACGCCAAAAATTGCAGATGAAAACGATGATTTTGACAATCCGTTGACACCGTCGATTCGGCGTTTATTGCGTGAACATGATTTAGACGCAAGTGAAATTATTGGCACGGGTAAAGATGGACGATTGACGAAAGCGGATGTTTTAGACGTAGTGAATCGCCGTGCTTTACAAGAAGCGGAAGTGATTGCGCCCGTTTCAGAATCCGTAATTTCTGAACCGCTTAAAGAATTGGAACCTTCCACGCCATTGGCGAATTTACGTCCCGAACAACGTGTGCCGATGACGCGATTAC
>CAZLGN010000184.1:3107-4472 GCA_964558865.1 uncultured Methylomagnum sp. | reverse complement strand
CCATTTCGCAAACCAAGATATTCAACGAAGCCGTGACGCTCACGGGTTTGACGTTGACGAAATTGGACGGCACTGCAAAAGGCGGTGTGATTTTCGCGTTGGCGAAACAATTTGGCATTCCGATTCGTTTTATTGGCATTGGTGAAAGTATTGAAGATTTGCAAGATTTTGATGCCGAAAAATTTGTTAATGCCTTGTTTATAAAAGATTAAGCGATCATGTTAAAGTTCGATGCGGTGAGTATGCGTTATCCTGAGGTCGGCGATGTGTTACGAAATGTCAATTTTCATTTAGAAAAAGGTGAAATTGCATTTTTAACAGGACATTCGGGGGCAGGAAAAAGCACATTATTCAAGCTAATTGCGATGATGGAGCGCGGTAATCGGGGACAAATTACGTTTAGTGATTACAATTTAAGCCGCGTGAAACCTAATCAAGTGCCGTTTATTCGCCGCAAAATGGGATTGATTTTTCAAGATTATAAATTGCTCAACGACCGCACAGTGTTTGATAACGTTGCGTTACCACTGATTATTATGGGTTTTAGTCATGCTGAAATTTCTAAACGAGTTCGCGCTGCGTTAGATAAAGTCGGGCTACTCGGTAAGGAAAAAAAATATCCGCTGACACTTTCAGGCGGTGAACAGCAACGAGTTGGTATTGCTCGCGCAATTGTGAATAAACCGTTAATGATTTTAGCGGACGAACCGACGGGAAACTTAGACCCCGAATTGTCAGCAGAAATCATGTATTTATTTGAGCAATTCCAACAAGTTGGCGTAACGGTTTTGATTGCCACGCATGATATTTCGTTAATTTCAAAATTGAATCATCGCTTGTTAAAACTTGATCACGGTCAATTGGTTGAGGGAGGGGAATAAAGTGCAACAATACAAACCGAAGCATAATCAAAATCGGATTATCGAAGCGAAAAGAAATACGAAACAAACTACGCGCGTCGGCGGCGAATTTTCCGATAAATTACGCGCTTATCGGGATTTGCACGCGCACGCTTTATTTTCCAGTTTGGGGCGGCTTGTTGCGTCGCGTTTGAATGCAATGTTGACGATTATGGTGTTATCAATTTCGATTTCATTGGCGTGTGGATTCTATTTGTTGGTCGAAAATGTTCAACAACTTACGTCAGATTTAGAAACCAGTAATCAAATTTCACTTTTTTTGCGTGACGATGTGTCGCTAGCAAGCGCAAATCGTTTAGCAAATGGCATCAAATTAGATCCTAGCGTGCAAGTCGTTCGCGTTATTACCAAAGAGGAAGCCTTGAAAGAATTTGAAGATTTTAGTGGTTTTGGTGAAGCGGTTCGGGCGTTGGAAAAAAATCCGTTGCCAATTGTGTTGCAAGTG
>CAZLGN010000184.1:0-3097 GCA_964558865.1 uncultured Methylomagnum sp. | reverse complement strand
AAAAATTCACTTGAAGAAGGGCAAAATATCGAAACGCTAGTCGAAAATTTCAAGCAAGCAGGCGAAGTCGATTTCGCGCAACTTGATATGGAATGGGTGAAAAAATTGCAGCTTATGATTGATGTCGCACAAATGTCAGTCATGTTGATGGGAATTTTGCTCAGTTTGGCGGTGTTGTTTATCACGGGGAATACGATTCGTCTGGAATTACATAACCGCAAAGACGAAATTGTGATTGCAAAATTGGTCGGTGCGACGAATAGTTTTGTGCAACGCCCCTTTTTATACAGCGGGTTTTGGATTGGCTTTTTTTCGGGAATTAGCGCGTGGTTTATTGTCACGATTATGATGCTGATTTTAAAACAGCCGATTGAAAAATTATCGACGCTTTATCACAGCAGTTTTCATTTGTTGTTTATGGGTTTTTTTGAAACAGCCGCACTGATTTTAATTTCTTCATTGTTAGGAATTACAGGCTCTTGGGTCGTGGTGCGATTGCAGTTGCAGCAATTGAAAGTGCTATAACTTTATCTAAATCCGTCTTAAATACTAATCGGTTATAATCGCGACATCTTCAAATTGTTAACGGGTCATTTTTATGCAAAAAACTGTCATTACCGCCGCAGATTTAAAAAATTCGCTGATTGAAATTCGCCAAACGGCTGCCGAACTTTATCGTTTTACCGAAAAATTGACATTACTTAAAATCGTACATCATGTTGCGGTGCAAGTGATTAAATCTGTCGATGGCGTTCAAAAAGAAATCAAAATGTTATCGGGTGAAAAATTACTCGATGCGATTGAAGCGTCAAAATCGGTGTTATTTTTGGAAGAAGTCGTTGATGGCGACACGATAAGCGATTTGGAAAGTTATGTTTTACCCTTTGCCAAAAATTTGGACGACGTAGAATTAACCCGTTTTTTAAGTGAAGTCACCGATAAGGTTGAAACAAAATACAATGTAATGCTTGAAAAAATCCATGAATTTAACGCGCTAGTTAAAGATGAATTGGAATAATCTCGTTGCGCTCGGTAATTTATATCCCGTTACGGTTAGCATTGGATTATTGATTTGCGGCAATGTTTTTATGATGTTTGCGTGGTATGCACATTTAAAAGAATTACACGACAAACCGTGGTTTATTGCGGCTTTTGTTAGTTGGTTTATTGCGTTGTTTGAATACTTGTTACAAGTTCCCGCAAATCGCATTGGTTTCAGCGTGTTGAGCGTTGGGCAACTTAAAATTATTCAAGAAGTCATCACACTGTCTTTGTTTGTGCCATTCTCAATTTATTATTTGCGCGAACCATTGAAGCTCGATTATTTGTGGGCGTTTTTTTGTTTGATTGGCGCAGTTTATTTTGTTTTTCGTGAAAAGTTCTAAGCCTTGCTTTTTAGCTTAAAACCATTAAGTTATCACTTTAGTTATTTAATCTGAGGAATGTTATGAAACGTATATTTCTATTTCTAGTTACCAACATTGCTGTGATGGTGGTGATTGGCGTTATTTTTAATTTGTTAGGTTTGCATAGTTCACTTGCGGCTAACGGCGTTGATTTGGATTTGAAAAAATTGTTGCTGATGTCAGCAATTATTGGTTCAACGGGTTCAATTATTTCGCTATTCATGTCGAAATGGTCAGCAAAAAGAATGATGGGTGTAGTCATTATCGAATCACCACAAAATCAAACAGAACGCTGGTTGTTGGATATTGTGGCGCGTCAAGCCCAACACGCGGGAATCGGAATGCCTGAAGTCGGTATTTTTGAAGCGGCTGAACCGAATGCGTTTGCAACAGGTGCAAGCCGTGATAATGCTCTAGTTGCTGTGAGTACAGGTTTGTTACACGCCATGAGTGCCGATGAAGTGGAAGCAGTTGTCGGTCACGAAATCAGCCACGTTGCCAACGGCGATATGATTACGATGGCGTTGATGCAAGGTGTTGTGAATACATTCGTTTATTTCTTCGCCACAATTATCGGTCATTTTGTAGACAAAGTGATTTTGAAAAACGAAGACGAAGGCTACGGCTGGGCGTACTATGTTACGCAAATGGTCGCCCAAATTGCCCTCGGTATTTTGGCTTCTATGTTGACGATGTGGTTCTCACGTTACCGCGAATTCAGAGCCGATGCAGGTGGCGCGAATTTAGCGGGACGTGAAAAAATGATTGCCGCGTTACAAGCCTTACAACGCGCCCACGAACCTGAAGCCTTACCTGGTCAATTAGCCGCGTTTGGTATTAGTGGTGGCGGTGCATCAAAATTATTCATGACGCATCCACCGCTTGAAGAACGCATTGCGGCATTGCAAAATTTACGTTAATTCACTGTAAAATAGGTGCAAAGTTTTTAACTTTGCACCTTTTCTTTTGTCTATCAATTACAAAAATATAAAAATGAATATCCAACTTTCTAATCGCGTTAATGCTGTAAAACCTTCCCCAACCTTAGCTATTACGGCGCGTGCCGCGAAAATGCGAGCCGAAGGTCATGACATTATTGGTTTAGGCGCAGGTGAACCTGATTTCGATACGCCTGATTTTATTAAACAAGCAGCGATTGACGCAATTAACAAAGGATTCACGAAATACACGGCGGTTGATGGCATTGCACCACTTAAAAAAGCCATTATCGACAAATTCAAAAACGACAACGGTTTGGAATATAACGCGAAACAAATTTTGGTTTCGTGTGGCGGCAAACAAAGTTCGTTTAATTTGACGCAAGCCCTTTTGAATTCTGGTGACGAAGTGATTATTCCTGCACCGTATTGGGTTTCGTATCCCGATATGGTTTTGTTGGCAGACGGCGTGCCTGTGATTATCGAAACGACGCAAGCGCAGAATTTTAAAATTTCGCCTGAACAATTACGCGCCGCAATTACCGAAAAAACGCAGTTAATTTTTATCAACAGTCCGTCAAATCCTTCTGGTGCGGCGTATTCGTTGGACGAATTGAAAGCATTGGGCAATGTGTTGGCGGATTTTCCAAATATCATTATCGCCACCGACGATATGTACGAGCATATTTTGTGGGAGCAAAACACGTTTGTGAATATTTTGAACGCGCATCCTGAATTTTATGACCGCACGGT
>CAZLGN010000183.1:0-4521 GCA_964558865.1 uncultured Methylomagnum sp. | reverse complement strand
ACTTGCGCGACTACGCCCGTAATTGCAAACGGAATCGCTAAAATCACCCACGACAACATTTGCAGCAAAACGTGATACGTTGCAGTAATCAATTTTTCTAACAAATGAATTCCCGTATTGTCGCCAATGTAAGCATGATGTTTGGTATAACGTAACGCGCTTCCAATCAATAACGCCATTAGAATCACTGAAATCACATTGTTTTTGATAAACGGGTCAAGCATATTTTCAGGAATGTAACCCATGATATTTTTCAACGGGTTAAGTGTTACACCTTCGGGAATGGCTTTCACGGTTGTTTTTGCCGTTTCTGACGAAAGTTGAGCGGTCAATTCGGTAAGGTGATTACGCCACGATTCACCAGGTGTGAAAACGTTCATAATCGTCAAACCAATCAACATCGCAACCAGCAAATTCACACCGCAAATGCCGAGCAATCGTCCACCGTGTCGGAAGTTAATTTCGGTATGAATAAAGGCATCTAAAATGGCAACAAAAATTAACGGTGTGGCGAGCGTTTTTAATAAACGAATCACTAGCATTCCAAGTTGTCCGAGCGTTTCGTTTTTCAGAAATCCGAACAAATACGTTTCCGTGCCAAATGCGACACCGAGAAATGTGCCGATGCTGACACCGATAACAACTTGCAACGAAAGAGGAAGTTTTGTTTTAACTAACATGATGGTTTCGAATAATGTGTGAGATGAAAAGTTCACTTTTTACGACAGTTCTTTTCAAAATTTAAATTGTAACATGACAAAAACCGTCTTTCGGCTGCGGCGATTTGTCTGCATACGACGGTTGGATGGCGAAATAATCTTTAGCGATGTTCTCAAACGGTTTCATTTAATAACGATTTTGCTTCTGAAGAATACGCCGTTTTCATCGGCTGAAAATTGTTATGTGCGCTCATCAATCCCACAACCAATCCTACATGTTGTAATTGCTGTTTTAAATTTTCAAGATGTAGATTAACTAACGCTGTCGTTTGTTGCTGATTATTTTTGAAATGCGTATTCACCATGCCATTTTGATACGAAATCACACATTGCACTTCGCCCAATTTTGGCGGCGTAAGCGTTAAATTTACCGACCAATTCTGAGGCGGATTATCGATAGATTGCGATGCGTTATCACGTTGAATTTCCATTTTTAGCGTTTCAATGTGATTGTGCATTAAAAACGGCAATTCAAATGTCCAAATTTGCTTATTACTGTTTTCCTTTGGTACGGAATGTAATTGATCCACTACCACTTTCGCCAAGGTATTTTCCGTTTTACTTTGCAAATGTTGCAATTTTTCAACTTGTGTTGAAGTCAACGCCAATTCATTTTTTTGTTCGATACCGTGTTTCAGTGTGTTCATCAAATTGAATAAATCACTTTTAAAATCAGATGGTTCAGACGATTCGACCGCAGGCATAAGCGCGGCATTTTTTATTTCGTCACTGACTTTCAAATTGGGCAAAATATCAGCCACTAATTTTTTTAACGATTGCGGGATATTTTCGGTTTGCGCTAATGGCAATAATTGCGCGTGTAATTCGGCTTCATTCTGTGCCAACAGTTTTGCATTTTCGGGACTTGGCGCGGATTCCTGTTTCAGTAAATTCTGTAAAAAAGACGAAACCAATTGTTTTAAACCATCTGTCACGCTGGTATGTTGCAATAAATTTAGCAACGGCATTTTTAAATCCAGCGTTGGCTGAGTTTGAACAACAGGTTGTGAAATCGGAGTTGGCGTTGGCGTTGTTTGTGGCAATGGTGTCGAATTTTTAGAATCAAAAAATAATCCCGATGAATAGATTAAATGCTTGAGTTTTTGCGGATTGAATAATTGTTCATTCGGTGGCAAATGGTCAAATAACGCGGCAGCATTTTGTTTTAACGTTGTAGCAAGCGAATCATTTTTAATTTCTAACTTCGGCAAATCAGCACGTAATTCATTCAATAAAACGGTCGGTGATTCGTGGCGCGGCAAGAGTTGTTTCATAAAAGTCGCAATTTTTTCTTCTTGAACAACGCCTTGCGGCACAATGGTCGGCAGTTGTTTAAATTCAGGCATTGCACCAATTTTTGTAATCGCTAGCGTTAAACTCTGTCCGACTTTTAAGGGTTCATTCATTTGCGTGGGCAAAAGCTGTAGTTGATTTCGTTCCACACTCACCAACATTTTTTTGCCGCCAGCCGTATTTTTATCATCAACAACCAATTCCAATTGAATTTTATTTCCGACTAAACCAACCACTTTCGCTTCCATTGCTTGCTGATTTCCTTCCGCGTGCGAAATAAAATTTTTCAGCGATTCATCAATTCGATTTGCTAACGGTGTGGTAGAAAGCGTCAATCGCATCGCATTCATTTTTTCAGAACTGGGCGAACTTTCATAAAATTGGGTATCGAGTTTAAGCACTTTGAATTCAAGTTCGGGGGTGGTTTTCGTGACCTGTAATGTGATATTTTGCCCCAAATATGGCGTTAAAACCGCGCGGGGATTTTGGTTTTCAATCGTGAGAATTTGTGTTCCCGCTTTTAAAGTAATGCCATTTGCGTTAATCGCGGTAACTTTCGCCACTAACTGTTGTCCTGTCGTTAAATTCAGATTATTTTCAACCAAAGTTTTCATGGTTTGTAACATCTGACTATTGAACGTGGTTTGAATATCCATAAAAATCCAAGAAGAAGTAACGCAGTAATAAAAGTATATCTGTATATCGTAATCTATGAGTAAAACTAAAATTCCTGTTAATTATCGAAAAATGACGAGTAGCTATCAAAGAACGACTTAATTTTTACACATTGCGACAAGTCACAAATTATTCATAAGATTTGTAATTTTAGTACAATTTGACCAACTTAAATTAAAAACTCCTGGGTACAAAAAATGATGTTGAAAAAGAAAAAGCTGTATTTATTAAGCATTGCATTGAGCGGTGTAATGAGCATGAGTGGTAACGTATTTGCCGAAAAAGCGGCAGCGGTTGATTCAGAAGTCGTGTTGCCATTGGAAGATTTAAAAACGTTCACTGAAATTTTTGGGCGGATTAAACAAGATTACGTCGAACCCGTTTCTGATAAAAAGTTATTAGAAGATGCGGTGCGTGGAATGTTGAGCGGCTTAGATCCACATTCTGCCTATTTAGTTGCCGAAGAATATCAAGAGTTAAAAGAAGGGACAACGGGGCAATTCGGCGGTCTTGGCATTGAAGTTTCAATGGAAAATGGTTATGTAAAAGTCGTTTCTCCGATTGACGACACACCTGCTCAACGGGCAGGTATTAAAACAGGTGATTTAATTATTCGTCTCGACGACAAGCCCGTGAAAGGTATGAATTTAGCGGATGCCGTTAAAATTATGCGCGGCGAAGCAGGCAGTAAAATCGTACTAACGGTAGTGCGCGAAGGTTCGGAAACACCGCTGAAAATTTCGCTTATCCGTGACATCATCAAAGCGAAAAGTGTTAAAAATAAAATGCTCGACAAAAATTATGGCTATGTTCGCATCAGTAGTTTTCAATCGGGGACAGGCGAAAGTTTAAAAGAAGCTTTAGCGAGTTTGAAAAAAGAAAACGGGGGGGCGTTGAAAGGTTTGGTTTTAGATTTACGGAATAATCCAGGCGGCGTTTTAAATGCCGCCGTGGATGTCAGCGATGCGTTTTTGCGTAGCGGTTTAATCGTCTACACTAAAGGTAGAATTCCTAATTCTGAAATGCGTTTTAATGCCGCCGCAGATGATTTAATCGACGATGCACCGATGGTCGTTTTGATTAACGCGGGTTCTGCCTCGGCATCTGAAATTGTGGCGGGTGCGCTGCAAGATTCAAAACGCGCCATTATTATGGGTGAAAAATCGTTCGGCAAAGGTTCAGTCCAAACGATTTTACCAACGTCTAACGGCTCGGCAGTAAAACTCACCACCGCGCGTTATTACACGCCTTCAGGACGTTCGATTCAGGCAGAAGGCATTGAACCAGACGTAGCATTGGCGCAAATGAAATTGGAATCAGTTGAAAAATCCGATTTCAAACCTGTGAAAGAGTCGGATTTGTCGAATCATTTACAAAATAACAAAGAAAAAGAAAAAGCGGCGATAAAAGATGCTGAAGCGAAAGAAAAAGATGCGTTAGACACAAAAGATTACGCATTGAATGAAGCGTTGACCTTGTTAAAAGGTATCAGCATTATGAAGCGATAAAATTCGTCAAAACTCAAAAAAGCCCCGACGGCGTGATGCAATCGGGGCTTTTTCTGGTAATATATCCTTACTTCATTACTTTTTAGGAGTCTGTCATGTTAGCGAAATTAACCAGTAAAAATCAACTCACGCTACCGAAAGCCGTTGTGATGTCTGTTGGTAGCTGTGAATACTACAACGTTGATGTCGATGCTGGGCGCATTATTCTCACCCCTGTTCGCATTCAAAAAGCCGACGCGGTGCGTGAAAAATTAGAAGCCTTAGGCATTAACGAGCAAGATGTAAATGATGCCATTTCGTGGGCAAGGCAAGAAACCGTATGAGTC
>CAZLGN010000182.1:0-4572 GCA_964558865.1 uncultured Methylomagnum sp. | reverse complement strand
ACCGACCTTGGGGTTATGAATCCCACGCTCTAACCAACTGAGCTACATCGCCTTAATGTCCTTGAATTATAGGTATTTGCAGCGATATTGTCAAACATTGAACCTAAAATGTACAACATCGCCATCTTTTACAACATAATCTTTTCCTTCTAAACGCCATTTTCCAGCGTCTTTTGCACCTTGCTCGCCTTTATAAGTGACAAAATCATTATAAGAAATCACTTCCGCACGAATAAAACCCCGTTCAAAATCACTGTGAATTACACCCGCTGCTTGTGGTGCCGTTGCGCCAATTGGAATTGTCCAGGCGCGAACTTCCTTCACGCCAGCGGTAAAATAGGTCGCCAAACCTAGTAATTCATAACCCGCTCGAACTACGCGATTTAATCCTGCTTCTTCCATGCCCAAATCGTCTAAAAATTCTTTCTTTTCCTCATCATCCAACTGCGAAATTTCAGCCTCAATTGCGGCACAAATCGGCACAACTCTCGCGCCTTCACTTTCTGCAAATGTTCGCACCTTGTCGAGCAATGGATTATTTTCAAAACCGTCATCTTGTACGTTTGCAATGTACATCGTCGGCTTCATTGTGATTAAACATAAATCGCGCACTAATGCTTTTTCGTCATCATCCAAGTCCAGCATTCGCGCTGGTTTTCCTGCATCCAATTGTGTGAAAATGCGTTCTAAAACGTTTTTGCGAGCCTGTTCTTCTTTATTACCCGTTTTGGCAATTTTAGTCGATTTCAATAATGCCTTTTCCACAGAAGCCATATCGGCTAACGCCAATTCAGTGTTAATGACTTCAATATCTGAAAGTGGATCAATTTTTCCTGCTACATGAACAACGTTATCATCATCGAAACAACGCACTACATGAGCAATCGCATCATTTTCACGGATATTAGCTAAAAATTTATTGCCTAAGCCTTCACCTTTTGATGCACCCGCTACCAAGCCCGCAATGTCTACGAACTCGATTGTTGTCGGTAAAATCCGTTCTGGTTTCACAATTTCCGCTAGGGTATCCAATCGTTTATCTGGAACAGGCACAACGCCCACATTTGGATCAATTGTGCAGAACGGATAATTTTCTGCGGCAATTTTCGCTTTTGTCAGCGCGTTAAATAACGTCGATTTACCTACATTCGGTAAGCCCACAATTCCACAATACAATGCCATGTAATTACTCTTTTAAATTAAATAAAATTTGATTAGCGCGATTTTTAATGCGCCGAAGGAAATAAATTTTGTAACTGTTGAGCCGCTTTTTCACAACTAAGAGCTGTTTGTTCAACCCGCTTTTGTAAGGCAAAATCAGCACTTAAACCGTCCATTTCACGCGAAGCGTATTCGTTCAACGGTTCACAAACCGATTGCATTTTTTGTTCAGCCTCTAAAATCGCCGCCGATGGTTCAGTTTCTAGCAACATCACTGCGTTAGTCATGCTGTTTTGGAATTTAAAAACACTTTCAACGCGCTGTGAAAACGCGGCTAAGGTTTGATTTTGTTCGCCGTAACTGCCGAGTAGCATGGTATTACAACCCAATAACAACGCAGTATTTACGACGATAAATGATTTTTTAAACACGTTAAACCGCTAACGTTTCAATGCGATTCACTAACTCGCTGGACACAAGTTCTAAACCTTTTTTATAAAGCTGACTGGCTGCATTAGTGTCGCCTTGTGTGAAAGCTAAATCACCTAATAAACGGTAACTCTGCACATTCGGTTCCAACGTAATACTTTGCTGTAAATAACGTTGCGCTTTAGTGTAATCCGCTCGTTGCCCACTTAATTTACCTAAAACCATTAGCAAAATTGCATCATTCGCATGACCAATCAACCAACGTTCAGCGGTTTCGAGTTGCAGAACAGGATTAGTCGATTGAATGTTGCCGAATAAAACCAACAACGTTTCATTCCAATTAGTTGATAAGTTTTTAACTAATTCGTCTTCGATACTCGCGCCTGCGCCAACATCAATCATTGCGGCAAAATAAATTGCTGCTACACCACGCATGACTTTAATCGACAATGGCATTTCTGCCCAAAGCGTTTGTAACATTTGACGATTTTTTTGTTCTGCCGCTTGTTTAAGTAAATTGCTAAACACCTCGGTTTCAACCAATTTCAATTCGGTTTCCATTAACACCTTGTGCGTGTTTAACGATGGAATCAAAGAGCGCAACGCCTGCCAATCTTCCAATTTTTGATATGTTAAATGCAACAAACGTAACACGCTGGCTTGTGTTGGATTGATTGAGTGCAAACGGGTTAAGGTTTCCAATGCTTCGCTATATTGTTGACCCGATAAATTCAATTCGGCTTGCGTCAAACCCACTGCAATTTTTGCATCGTCGCCGTGATTGGCGGCAAATTGTAAATACTCGTCTCGCTTATCAAACGCGCCGCGTGATTGTGCCGCTCTAGCCGCCGTCAAATAATGAATCAAGGGTGCGCCGCTGTGAGAAGCGTGTTTAATTAAAATGTTTTCAGCGTCTTCCCAATTGCCTTCCGCAGAATCGACTAAGCCTTTGACTAACGCTTGTTGAGAAATGTTGAGCTTATTGGTTGCAACCCGTTTTTTGATTTGTTTAGGCAAACGAAGCGACCAACCAAGTAATCGAAAACTAAAATATAGCGCAAAAAATAAGGCGATTAGCCCGATTAAAAAGACAACTAACGAGGTTTCAACTGACCACTGTTCTATGCCGATTAACACATAACCCGCGCTGTTCAAATGTGTCAAAAATTGACTGCCGACATAACCCGCGTAACCTAAACCGCCTAAAATCACTAACAGAAAAAGCATTTTTTTCATGATGAATTCTCTTATTGTTGCGCGGACGCTGTTTCAGGTTCAGCTTTTACCGCCGACGAGGTATTAGATAAGGCTTTGTCCGTTTCAATCCGCAATTTCGTGATGTCGCGCAACATTTTTAACGACAAACTAATATCGGGGAATTGTGTGCGAATTCGTACATCGGAAAGTTTATCAAGTGCGAGCGTGAAATGTTCAGCGGCTTTTTCTTTAACGAAATTACTTTCCATCCATTTTTGCGTGTCCGCTAAACTCGCTTGATAAAGCACATCGTTTTGTTGTACCAATGCAATTTTAATAATTTCTAATTTCACTCGTAATTGCTCACGAATAAATTGCGCTTGTTCAGGCGTTAAAATTTCGTTGACGTGTTGTTGAACATGGCGAATTGTCACCATATTTTCCAACTGTCCGATCAAATCTTTGGGGACTTTTTTAACGTCTGGTACGACAGGTTTAATCGTTTCGTCTTTTCCCGCGTAAGGCAGCAACAAAGTCAACGAATCAATTTGTGATTCTAAATTTTGTAACGTGGCGTAAATTCCCACAATATCAACGGCATTCACTTTGCTCATTGCGGAAATATCTTTCGCCAATTGCTCACGAACTTTATAAGCCGCCGCGTCGCCACTTTCACGCAAACGTTGATCTGCCGCTTCTAAGGCTTCCATCGTGGTATTCACATCGCCCATCAAAAGCAAACGTTGGTTTGCGACGCTCAACAAATACTCCGCATCAGCAAGCAACCAATCGCCGCGCGTTTTGCCTAATTGACGTTGTAATTTTTGAATTTCTTCGGATAAATCTTTGCGAGTTGCGTCTAACTTTTCATTTTGTAATTTTGAAAATTCAGTGACGCTATTGGTGAAATGCGCTTCTTTGTTTCCTACGTCGGTTTGAACAGCGGCAAGTTGTGACTGAATTGCTGCAAGTTGTGACTGGTAATCGCTAATTTGTTGCGATACCGCGCCTTTAACTTCGCCGCCTAAGCCTTCTTGTTTATCGCGCAATTGCGAAAGAAAGTAATAACCTGCGCCTGCGACAATCGCAATCATCAATAAAATGATTAAGCCAAACCAAAATCCGCTGCGAGAACGTCTGACTTCTGGCGGTGTCTCTTTGACAGTTTGTTGTTCAATTGCTTCAATCAATTCAGCCACTTTCTTCCCCGTTTATTATCGTCGTTATTGTTTTAAGAATTGCGTCATCTGACGGCATTTGCGCGAGTGCGATGTGTTCAAAACCGAGATTTTTTGCGATGGTTTGAATGCGCTCACTTACTACTATTAAAGGTATTTTTTTTAACAAATCGTGCTGCGACTCTGGCAACATTTTTACTAGATTTTGTATCGCTTCGCCACTGGTTATCGTGATGAAATCTAACTTTTGTTGCAAAATTTCAGTGCAATCGACTAGCGGAATTTCACGTTTATAAACATCTTGATAACTGACATTTGAGCCACGGTTTTTCAACGTATCTGCTAGCGTTTCACGTCCATTTTCACCCCGAATAATAACGATATTTTTTTGCGAAACGTTTTGTAATTCGGATAAATCTAATAATGCTTCGCTATTATAACCATGCTGCGGCATTAAATCGACGTTCAAACCCGCTTCAATTAAGGCTTGCGCCGTGGCTTTGCCGATGGCTAAACACGATTTGTTTTTCAAACGGCGCATTTTAGCATCATCCAACTGTGAACAATAACACCGCACAGCATTTGTACTGGTAAAAATTAACCAATC
>CAZLGN010000181.1:0-4582 GCA_964558865.1 uncultured Methylomagnum sp. | reverse complement strand
CTAAATTTGCAGGTCGTGCGCCTGTCGGTGCAATTCCAGACAATCAAAAACAAATTAACACCCACGAAGATTGGTCTGGTGCAAAAGGTTTAGCCAAAGATGTGCGTCGTTATGGTTATTGGATGCGCGAAGAAGCCTTTAAACGCATTGGGCATTTATATCCTCCAGTCGATTTGCCTGCTGAATACGGTGGCGGCAAAGCAACCGTGATTGCGTGGCTTTGGGCGCGAACAGTCAAAAGTCCAAATCCTGCCTTTTCTCATGTTGACGTGCCGTTGATTTCAACCTTCATTCTCTCCAGCAAAGCTGGCAAAGAAGCCTACATTGAGCCAATTATCGAAGGCGACAGTTATCGTTTTGAAGTGCGGAATGGCAAGCCACTAGAAAGCACACACGCAGGTACTACGGCTGGAAAACGAGCGGCTTTTATTTGTTTATTGTCTAAATCACCGATGGATTACAACCATATTCGAGAAGAAGGCAAAGCTGGACGAATGGGGCAAAAGCTCATCGCAATAGTGGCAGAAGGTGTGCGGGGTCGAGTTTATTTATCCCCAACATCAGAAGCTGAAAATACAGCAAAATCAGCAATTCCAACATGGAAGCCAACAACTGAAATGCCGAAAAAACATCGGAATTTTCAACCTCCTGTTTATGGGATGGATACGTTAGGAGATATTTTCACAGCTCGCCAATTAGTAGGATTAACAACTTTTGCCGACCTTATACAAGAAGTTCGTGAAAAAATAAAAATTGATGCTTTAAAAGCTGGTTGGTTAGACGATGAGAAAGGATTGGATGCAAACGGACAAAAGGCTACAGCTTATGCAGATGCTGTGGCGGTTTATTTGGCATTATTGGTTAATCAGGTTGCCAACCATTCATCTTCAATTTGTGGTTGGAATTCTGCTAATAGTCAAATGCGTAGCGTTTTTTCAAGGCAAGCCATTCCCATGGTCTGGGATTATGCCGAAAGCAATATATTTTGTGATTCTTCAGGAAGTTTCAATAATCTTTTTGAACGGCAAATAAAAGGATTTTCTGCTCTAAATAACAAAATATTTGGTACAGCCAATCAATTAGATGCACAAACTCAATCTATAAGTGTAAATAGAGTTATTTCCACAGACCCACCGTATTACGATAACATCGCCTATGCAGACCTTTCGGATTTCTTCTATGTTTGGGTACGACGTAGTTTGCGCCTTATTTATCCAACATTATTTGCAACTGTTGCTGTACCAAAATCAGAAGAACTTGTCGCAATACAAAATCGACATGGTAGTAAGGAAAAAGCTGAAAAATTCTTCTTAGATGGTATGACCGAAGCGATGCGGCGATTAGCCGAACAATCACATCCTGCTTTTCCAACGACAATTTATTATGCTTTCAAACAATCTGACACCACCGATGTTGGAACGGGTAACACGGGTTGGGAAACGTTTCTCGAAGCTGTTATGAAAGCTGGATTTGCTATTACAGGCACATTACCTATGCGAACCGAAAAAGAAGGTCGTATGATTGGTAATGGGGCAAACGCGCTGGCTTCTAGCATTGTGTTGGTTTGCCGCAAAAGAGATGAAAACGCACCCACGATTCCACGTCGTCAATTTTTGCGTGATTTGAAACAGGAAATGACGCAGGCAATGGAAGTCATGATTGGTGGCGCAGAAGGCATTTCACCTGTTGCACCAGTGGATTTAGCGCAAGCGATTATTGGTCCTGGCATGGCGATTTATTCAAAATACAGTGCGGTGCTTGAGGCAGACGGTAGCGCGATGAATGTGCATACGGCTTTAACGCTTATCAACAAAATGCTGGTTGAAGGTGACGATGATTTTGAAGCCGATACACAATTTTGTTTAAGTTGGTTTGATGAAGTGGGTTGGAGCGAGGGGGAATTTGGTAAAGCGGACGTATTAACTCGCGCAAAAGGCACTAGCGTTCAAAAAGTGCGTGATGCGGGTGTGGTGGAATCGAGCGCAGGACGTGTGCGATTATTGAAATGGACAGAATACGCAAAAGATTGGTCGCCTAAAAATGACCACGACACACCGATTTGGGAAGCCTTGCATCAACTGATTCGAGAATTTAACCAAAATGGGGAAATTGCTACAGGTGCATTACTCGCAAAAATGCCATCTCGTGCTGAAGCGATGCGTTCATTGGCTTATCGTTTATACACGTTGTGTGAACGTAAGGGATGGGCTGAAGATGCACGCAGTTACAACGAATTGATTACCGCATGGACATCGATTGAATCCGCCAGCCATGATGTTGGTCATGTTGGTACACAAATGTCGTTGGATTTGTAGGAGCGAGTGATGCTAACCAAAATGACAGTCAAAAACTTTACGCTCTTCAAATCAGAAGAACTCCATTTTTCACCTCAACTTAATATCATCGTGGGTGAAAATGGCACTGGCAAAAGTCATTTGTTGAAATTGATTTATTCGGTTATTGCCAACAGTTTTGAATTGCAACGTGATATTAAAGATGCGCCAACCAAATCTGCGCTCGAAAGTAGTTTAGCAACAAAGTTAGTGCGTGTGATGCGCCCTGAATCATTGGGTCGATTAGTCGCTCGCAAACAAGGAAAAGAACGCTGCGAAGTGCATTTTTCTTTTGACGATGCCGCATTAGATTTAGGAATTGCTTTTGCAACATCAAGCAAATCTAATGTTGAAATTATCCAATTGCCTAGCGCATGGCAGGAGTTCTCACCTGTTTATTTACCCACTCGCGAATTATTAACTATCTATCCAGGTTTTGTATCTTTGTATGAAAGTCGCCATTTGGAATTTGAAGAAACGTGGCGCGATACCTGTTTGCTTTTGGGTTATCCGCTGATAAGCGGTGTAAAAGAAAAACGCATTAACGCGCTATTAAAACCACTTGAAAAAGCACTCGGTGGGAAAGTTATTTTAGACAGTAATGGACGTTTTTATCTCAAGATCGTGGGTAGTGGCACGATGGAAATGCCCCTTGTTGCAGAAGGATTGCGAAAACTAGCAATGGTGGCACGCCTAATTTCAACGGGAACATTACTTGATAAAGGTTATTTATTTTGGGACGAACCAGAAGCTAATCTTAATCCAAAACTCATTCGTGAAATGGCAAGCGTCATTATTGAATTAGCTAATACAGGCATTCAGGTTTTTATGGCAACACATAGCTTATTTTTGTTGCGAGAAATTGAATTGCTCTCACAACAGAAAAAGTACAAACAACTCAAACAACGCTATTTTTCCCTCACAGACAAAGTTGAACAGGGTGATACACTTGATGACATTCAAACACTTGTTGTACTGGACGAAGACTTGTTGCAATCTGATCGTTATTTAGAAATGGATACAGAATAATGTCAGTCGTTACATCACCTATCACAGAAGGCTTTCTGACATTTAACTTTAATGCCCAGCATCCGCAATCAACGAAATACGATGAATGGTCGTTTTATCGCAATCAATTCAATTCAGCTTTTGGTGGTACAAAAGCCGCAGACATTGTTTTTATTGAAGACAAAACCTGTTGGATAATTGAAATCAAAGACTATCGACAAGAACGAAGAACAAAAGCAATTGATCTTGCTGATGAAGTCGCTCTAAAAGTTAGAGATACCATTGTCGGTTTAATGAGCGCAGCACACAAAGCAAATGATTTTGATGAAAAACAGTTTGCTAAAAATGCTATCTCATGCGAACAAATCAAAATCGTTTTGCATCTTGAACAGCCAAAAAATAAAACTCGATTGCGACCTGATGTGATTGATTTATCTTCGTTAAAACAGAAGCTGAAAAAATTACTCAAATGTCTGGGCAGTTCATACGTTGTGAATAAAGAAACGCTCAACTCAAAAATGAATTGGACGGTTACACCTTATCAAGCTGGTACTAGAGCATGACATTAAAACCTTGGCGTGAAGTCGCTATACCACATGAAGACGTATTAAAAGGCACATTTTCTCAAGCTGAATTTGCCGCAGATTTATCGCGTGTTCACGAAGGTACTGCAACTGCGGAATATCAAGACGCTGCCCTCTTTTTTGAACGTACCTTTATCACGGAAGGAATGCGGCTGTTGCTGGATTCTGTCATCAAACGTTTAACTGGTAGCGGTGGCGATCCTGTCATTCAACTTCAAACGGCATTTGGTGGTGGTAAAACGCACACCATGTTGGCTGTGTATCATTTAGCCAAAGGTGAACAACCAGCGAGTAATTTACAAGGCATTCCATCACTCATTGATGCGGCTGGCGTAACTGAATTACCCAAAGCGCATATCGCCGTTTTAGACGGTATTAAATCGTCGCCCAATCAGCCTATTACTCGTGATGGTCAAATGATCAAAACATTGTGGGGCGATTTGGCGTGGCAATTAGGCGGAGCAGAAGGTTACGCCTTAGTTGCTGATGCTGACAGCTCTGGCACATCACCAGGTAAAACAGTCTTAGAAACATTGCTAAATCGTTTTTCACCTTGTGTGATTTTAATCGATGAATTAGTTGCCTATATTCGCCAATTTGAAGAAGGTAAAACGCTTACAGGCGGAACATTCGGTTCAAACTTGAGTTTCATTCAAG
>CAZLGN010000180.1:0-4592 GCA_964558865.1 uncultured Methylomagnum sp. | reverse complement strand
CAACAGGCTCATCGTCTTCTAAATACGTCCAATGATTTTCGATAAGCTGATTATTTTTAATGATTTGCATAAACTTTTGCCTTAAATGGTTCGATGCCAACGCGATTGACGGTTTCTAAAAAGGTTTCTTCCTGCAAACGCTGTTCGATATAGACTTTTAAAATTGTGTCGATAGCAGGTGCGATTTCATCTTTTGCGACGGCTGGCCCTAAACGTTCGCCAATAGCGGCTTCATTTTCTGACGAACCACCGAGCGTGATTTGATACCATTCCACGCCTTTTTTATCGACACCTAAAATGCCGATATGTCCGACGCTTTGATGAGCGCAACCATTCATGCAGCCCGACATATTGATTTTAATGTCGCCAATATCGTGCAAATAATCCATGTCATCGAGGATTTCGTTAATTTCTTTCGCAATGCCAATTGAACCAGCATTGGCTAATGAACAAAAATCTAAACCAGGGCAACAAATCATATCCGTTGCGGTGCCGATGTTGGGTGTAGCGAGATTTATGGCATTCAACAATTGCCACAATTGAAATAAATCGGCTTGTTTCACGTCCGCAAAAATCAAATTTTGACGATGCGTGCTACGAACTTCACCAAAACTGTAACGATCCGCTAAATCGGCAATTGCATCCAGTTGTTCTGACGTTAAATCGCCAGGTGCCGTTTCGGGGTGTTTCAACGATAAAAAGACCACTCGATAACCTGCGACTTTGTGTTCAATCGTATTGTGTTCAACCCACGTCGCAAAGCCTTTATTTTCGTGTTTGTATTGTGAAAAAGTGAGATTTTCAGCCGCTTTTTTATCGTAATTAAATGGTTCAAAATGCGTCGCTAATGCCGCAAAACGTTCGTCACTGACTTCTAATTCGTCACGGATTAACGCCCATTCTTGTTCAACCATTTCGTTGAATTTTTCTAAACCTTCTTCTTTCACCAAAATTTTGATTCGCGCTTTGTATTTATTATCGCGGCGACCAAATAAATTGTAGATTCGTAATGTCGCTTCCAAATAAGACAGAATGTGTTTTTTTTCTAAGAATGGCTTGATGACTTGACCAATAATCGGCGTGCGCCCTAAACCACCGCCAACGAATACTTTAAAACCCACTTCGCCCGTACCATTTTCAACCAAATGTAAACCAATATCGTGAAATTGCGTCGCCGCCCGATCGTCGCGTGAACCACTGACAGCAATTTTGAATTTGCGTGGTAAAAAATCGAATTCAGGATGCAACGTTGTCCATTGACGAATCAATTCACAATACGGACGCGGGTCTTCAATTTCATCTATGCACACGCCAGCTAAATGATCGCTGGTAGTATTTCGCATACAATTACCGCTTGTTTGAATCGCGTGCATTTGCACTTCGGCGAGTTCTGCCAAAACATCAGGGATTTGTTCCAATTTTAACCAGTTATATTGCACATTTTGTCGTGTTGTAACGTGGCAAAAATTTTTATCATAAGTGCGTGCAATATGGGCGAGTTTATGAATTTGCTTAGAATTTAGTAAGCCGTAAGGCACTGCGACTCGTAGCATGGGACCATGTGTCTGAATATAGATACCGTTACGCAATCGTAAATTTCGATAACCGTCGTCGGAGATTTCACCTTTTAAGAATTGTTCAGTTTGCCGCCTAAATTGTGCGACTCGTTCTTCAATGAGAATTTGATCGTTGTGATTATATTTGTACATAAAGAATGGTTTTTAGAGCCTGCAACAGGCGGAATAATAAGGAAGCGCAATCATATAGCACCCACTCCTAAATGACAAAATTTTGAGCGGTTAATGTTTTTGCAGATAGTTTATGTGCTTTCATGCTTGCCGCTATAAAATGGCGGCTGTTATTCATTCACATTTGAAAGGAAAAAATTTATGACGACTTCAGCAACGTGTTTTAAAAAAATTCAAACGGGTTTTGAAACCACAATTACTAAAATTCAACGCTGCGAAAAATATCAACAAGTGCAAGCGATGCCACCGTTACAACGTTATTCGATATGGGCGGGATTATTTTTAATCAGCCAAATTATTGTGTTTGGCGGGTTATATTTAGCGTTTGGTTCAATCGTTGTTATCGGATTTTTAGCCAGTATTTTGGCTGGTTTAGCGACAGGCGTTGGCGCGTTGCCCGCGTTATGGTTGAAAAACATTTCAAACGATTTATTTAACAGCTTACTCGGAGGCGCGGCAGGTGTCATGTTAGCAGCAACGGCATTCTCGTTGCTCGTTCCAGGTTTGGCTTATGGCAATGCAATGTGGGCGGGCAAAGGTATTTATATTGTTTCGATTGGCATGATGATTGGCGCATTTTTTCTGCATTTTGCGGATAAACAATTGCCACACGTTCATTTTGATAGTTTATCTGACACGCAATTGAATTCATTGAAAAAAATCTGGTTATTCATCATTGCGATTACGATTCACAATTTCCCCGAAGGTATGTCTGTAGGCGTGAGTTTTGGTTCAGGGGATTTGAAAAATGGCTTGGTTTTATCGTCGGCAATTGCGCTGCAAAACATTCCCGAAGGGCTAGCCGTCGCATTACCATTGGTTGGTTTGGGCTATAACAAATGGAAAGCAGTCGGTATTGCAACGTTAACGGGTTTGGTCGAACCCGTTGGCGGTTTGTTGGGTATTACGATGGTGACTGTTTTTGAACCGATTTTACCGATTGCAATGGGCTTTGCTGCGGGTGCAATGTTGTTTGTCATTAGTGAAGAAATCATTCCCGAAACGCATTCAAAAGGACGTTCACGTTATGCTACTTTTTCGTTAATGGGCGGATTCATTATTATGATGATGCTTGATAATTTGTTGAGTTAAAAATGTTTCAAAATGTAAATTTTCAAGAGCTTTCTGCGCCTGCGATAACCAGTTTTTTACTTATTATCGCAGCTGAAATGGGTGATAAAAGTCAGCTCGTTTGCATGACATTGGCGGCGCGACATCGTGCAATGCCTGTGGCTTTCGGGGCAATTTTTGCCTTTGCGTTTTTGAACACCTTGGCAGTTGTTTTTGGCGTAGCAATTGCCGACTGGTTGCCACCTTATGTTGTTTCGGGAACTGTCGCCTTACTATTTCTATTCTTTGGCATTCAGTCGTTGCAAGCTACAGAAGAAAGCGATGAAGGTGAAATTGTGATTGAAAAAAGTAGTCACAACATTTTTTTCACCACGTTTTTATTGATTGCAATGGCGGAGTTTGGCGATAAAACGCAGCTCGCCGTAGTCGCATTGAGTAGCACAGAAATTCCGTTAGCCGTTTGGATTGGCTCGACCATCGCTTTGGCATTCACATCGATTTTAGGGTGTATCGCAGGACGAACGATTCTTCAAAAAATGTCACTCGTTTGGTTACATAAAATCAGCGGCGGATTTTTTATTTCGTTGGCAATTCTAGCAGGTTATCGAACAGTTTCCAGCGTGTGCCAAATTGTGATATTAGGCACCGATGCGTTGATTTTTGGGCTTTTATTTTCTGTCGTGGGCATTTTTTATTTTCTGCACGGCAAAGCGCATTTAAAACGTCCATTGACTGTTTTAAAACAAAGTTCGACAGGCATGGCTTCGCTGATTATTTTAATGTGCTTTATGACGATTGGTGTTTTGGATTCAATTCATTTCAAGCCCCAAACGAAAGATAATGAAATTATCAGCGTGTTGGATTATTGGGCATCGTCGTTGCGTGAACACGGTGAAAAAACCTATTCTGAACCCTTCGCAACAACACTTTATAACAAAGAAATGATTGTTCAGCCTGATGGTTCGATGCGTTGGGATTATCCGCGTTTAACGTTTGGCGGTAAGCATTTAGCGAATGAAACCGAAAAAATGACCGATGTTTTTGAGAAAACCGCGACAGGTTTTTTAATTGGCGGGGGAATTTTTTTATTATTGATTTTCACCTTAAAAATTAAATCCAAATTCACTTTTTTTGCGTTAATTACATTGAGTTCGATGCTGATTTATTTGTCGAATTTTTATCACGTTTTCGGCACGGACAAAGTGGGAGAAGATGTGTTTTATCAAACGATTAAAAGTATTCGCACAGGTTTAGTTTTAGGTACCTTGACGACGATGATTTTGTTGCCTTTGTCATTGGTGCTGGGGATTTTAGCGGGTTTTTTTCGCGGCTGGCTTGATGACGTAATTCAATTTTTGTACACCACGTTAAATTCGATTCCAAGCGTGTTGTTAATTGGCGCGTCAGTGTTAATGGTTCAGGTTTATATGGCGAATCACGAAAGCGATTTCACCAGTTTAATTATTCGCGCTGATATGCGTTTGCTGTTTTTATGTTTAATTTTGGGCATGACGAGTTGGACGGGATTGTGTCGATTATTACGCGCAGAAACGTTGAAATTACGCGAAATGGAATATGTCCAAGCGGCATATTCTTTAGGCGTAAGACAACACACCATTTTAATTCGCCACATTTTGCCAAACGTGATGCACATTGTGTTGATTTCGATTGTATTGGATTTTAGTTCGTTGGTTTTAGCCGAAGCGGCATTGTCGTATATCAACATCGGCGTGGATTCCAGCACTTACAGCTGGGGAAATATGATTAACGGCG
>CAZLGN010000179.1:0-4608 GCA_964558865.1 uncultured Methylomagnum sp. | reverse complement strand
GTTGTGATGATTACGAGTGTAAGACGAGGTGCGAATACGAATGCCTTTTTCAATAGCATCCACACCCAAATACGCACCCCACGCCCATGCGGCAACCATTGTGTGAACTTTCAAATTATCCGCCCGCAAACCCATTCCTTCTGAACCTAAAAAGCTCATCACGCGAATGTACGCAGTGTCTAAATTGTTTTTTCGCAATGCGTCGATTTGAACTTGGTTTAATTCTTCTTTCGTATGCGGTAATTTCATATTCATGATATGTGCTGAACGAAATAAACGATCCGTGTGTTCTTGCAAACGGAAAATCGCTGTACCTTTTTCAGCGTGATAAGCGCGAACGCCTTCAAAAACCCCTAAACCATAATGCAACGTATGCGTTAAAACGTGAACTTTTGCGTCGCGCCAATCCACCCACAAACCATCCTGCCAAATAAAACCGTCGCGGTCATCCATAGTCATTTTCAAATTCTCCGAAATAAAAGTAATGTTTAAAAGTTGAGTATTTTATGTTGAATCGTCAATTGCATCATAATTCTTTATTGAGAGCGTATTAGCTATTCGTCTTTGATTTGCAAAATTACTGCTGCTTACCTCGGTTTATTTTCGTGTCACCACATTTATTCCCGCTTTGAGTTCTGCTTCGTCAATATAACCTACGCCACCAGGGGTAGATTGCACATAATTGATAATCTCTTCAGTGCTTCCGAGTTCATTCGGTGGCGCACCTTTACCAACGTAACGCCTAACAGTCCAATATCCCGTATATTTCTCTTCGTCTTGATTCATAATATCTTGCAAAAAACGATTACGAATCGGCATTCCTGTTTTAGCTGAAACAGGCGTAACACTTACGCCATCAACAGAAAAAAAGCGACCTGTGTACACTTTTTGAACTGTTTGAATATCCATTTTCGGCACATTACTATTGCCAATCACCACAATGTCGCCCGCTTGAACATTGGTAAAAATCAGAAAAATACTGAATAAAACTTCAACTTTCTTTTTCATTAGCATTCCTTTCATCAAAAAACGACGTTATAAGAAAAAGAAAAAACATTGACGAGCTTATTGCCTGAATTGCCACCTGGTAACGTATCGATAAAACTCGAAACGTCGCCCGTTTGGGTAATCGCCCATTCCGCTTTTAATTTATTAGTTGGATTGATGCGGTAAGACGTACCTAATGCCCAGGTTGTTTGGTCGTAAGCGAAGATATTGACAGCGGCGGCGCGTTGACTAGCGTTAATTTGTGCGGCTCCTGGAATCATGGCGGGAACGGTGTTTTTGTTCACGCCGTTATAAAGGTCAAGTGTTCTGCCCATTGATTGTAAATGCGCCACGCTGGCATAAGGTGTCCAATCGTTAATGGATTTAAATAGCGCGAGATAACCTCCTTGTGAATCGGGCGAAACAACGCTGTTATAAGTATCACGGCGAACAAACTCACTTACTAAACGGAAGTCATTGCCTAGCGACAAATCGATTCCAGCGGTGTAAATGATGGTGTGTAACTGGTGATTACTTCGAATACCAGGGCCTGGCATGGTGTTATCAACTTGGTAATAACCGACATTTGGCATTATTTGGACAAATGGAAACGTTTCTTGCATGCCACCACCGTCTAAACGGTGACTGTAAGTATCGTGAATGCCAACGCGAAATATATTTTCTTCATGTTGAAACGTTAACGCGCCGCCGTACACATTTGTTCTAAGTGGCATATAGTAAGCATCTTCTGTGAATGGCGGATAATTATAAGGTTCAATACGAAAATAAGGATTTAATGTGCCAACGTAAGTATCTAAAGTAAATTCGCCAACAGAGGTATTCCAAATTTTATTTACAGACACGCCGTCAACGTTCGTTAATGGCGAGGTGAAATAAACTTCGGCAGGCAAACGAGCAAAATCAAACGTTGCACCTATATCCGTATTTTCGCTATTCATGTAAAGCGGCGCACGAATTCGCCCGCCACGAAACAATAAATCATTTGTGGGTCGCCACGAGAGAAATGCCCATGTTAACGTGGCATCGACGCGATTATCGTGTTCGCTTGAAGCGGCAAGTTTTCCTTGTGCCGTAATGCTAAGAGTGTCGGTTAATTTCGCGTCCATTTGCAAACCAAAAAGCGAATCTCGAAAGAAAGACCCTTTATTGCTCAAGTAAGTTTGATACCCGTAAGATTGGTCGGTTTGCGCGTAACCGAGTGTGGCAAAACCTGAAAGCGATACATCTTTGCCAAATAACGAAAAATCCATTGCCGATGCCGTTGCAAAATTAAATATAAGAGCTATCGACCATACGAGTTTGTTATATTTTTTCATCATTCTCTCACCTAAAAAGACGCAGGCTCATTTTCTTCGTGAATATCAACTAACAAGACAGCGACCTTCAACATATCTTGGTATATTCTCGAAAACGCTTCGACAACTTCGGGGTCAAAATGTTTGCCTTTTCCTTCAAGAATAATTTCAGTGGTTTTTTCAATGCTCATCGGCTCTTTATAAGGACGGCGAGTAAGCAGCGCGTCAAATACATCGGCAATAGCCATCAATCTGGCAGATAACGGAATTTCTGCGCCAACCAAGCCTTTTGGATAACCCGAACCGTCCCATTTTTCATGATGACTGCCTGCAATTTCCATTGCCATTGTTAAGAATTCACCGTGTGCGCCCATGTAATCGCCCGCCCGTTTGAGCATATCGTAACCACGTTGCGCGTGCGTTTTCATAATGATGAATTCTTCCGTCGTGTGCTTGCCTGGTTTTAGCAAAATGCCGTCTGGAATAGCAATTTTTCCAAGGTCATGCAACGGCGCACATTTGCTCATTTGTTCGATACAGCTTGGCGTTAAATACTCGCGATAATGCGGTAATTTCGACAGTTCTTCTGCCAGCATTCGAACATATTCTTGTGTGCGGCGAATATGGTTTCCAGTCGTTTCGTCTCGAAATTCTGCCATTGACACCATCACGCAAATCGACGCATCTTGCAGATGATTGATTTCTGATAAGCGTTGATCGACTTGCTTTTCTAACCACGCATTTTGATTTTCTAAAAAATCGTGCCACGCTTTGATTTCTAAATGCGTTTTCACTCGCGCCATCACAATTGGCGGGCTAATTGGTTTATGAATAAAATCGACTGCACCAAGCAAAAGCCCTAATTCTTCATCTTCCACTTCGTTTTTTGCTGTCAGAAAAATAACGGGAGCTTTGCGCGTTAATTCATTGGCTTTTAAACGACGGCACACTTCATAGCCATCCATTTCGGGCATCATAATATCGAGAATAACTAAATCAGGCACAGACGCATTAGCAAGTTCCAGTGCTTTCGCGCCACTATTTGCCACGCGAATTCGATAATGCTCTTTGAGTAAATTAGACAATAAACTCAAATTCGTAGGTGTATCGTCTACGATTAAAATGGTGGGACGTTTATTTTCTTGTGTCATAACTATTCCGATAATTTTAGTGATTAGCAATTCAACCGACAGAATCCAAGTCTCAAAAAATTTCCTTTCTGTTAATTAAGCGCGATTTTCGCCACCAAAAATAGCAATCAAACTCGGTAAAAATTTTGCTAATTCTGCGGTCATAATCGAGAAATCAATATCAAATTTTTCTTCAAAGGTTGCCGCTTCAGATTCGCCAACTTGTTCTTGAATTAAATCGAGGAATTTCAAGCGTTTCACACCTAAATTTTCATCTAAAACAAATGACAAACGTTCTTCCCACGTTAACGCTAATTTGATGACTTGTTTGCCAATGTCTAAATGATTTTTGATTTCGGGCGCGGCTAAATCGTGACGTTTGCAACGAATAATGCCGCCATCTTCTTCAGGCGCACGCAATTCGCATTCATCTTCAATCGTAATTTCAGAAGGCGGATTTTGATTTAATAACCATTCGGTCATCGTCAACACAGGTTTATCAACGGTGTTCAAAGGAATCGCAGCCAATCCACCTAATGTTTTACGCAATGCACTCAACAAATCTTCGGCTTTTTTAGCTGACGCTGTATCAACAATGACAAAACCATTTTTCGTATCAATGTATGCAAACGTGTTGTGTGAAAATGTGAATGCACGCGGCAATAATTCAAAAATCAAATTGTCTTTGAGTTCTGCTTTGGCTTTTTTAGAAAGTTTATGACCTTCTTTTTCTTCAATTTCCTCAATTTTTTCTTGCAGCATTTCGTTCACAACCGAAGTCGGTAAAACGCGCTCTTCTTTTTTGGCACAAATCATCAAAAAGCCGTTTGAGCTATGAACTAATTGCTCTGCCCCTTTACCGAGCGGTGCAGTCCAACCAAAACTAAAGGTTTGTTGGCTAGAGCAAGGGTGAAACGCCATTGTTTCGAGTTTTTCAGCGAGTGTTTCGTCGTTAAAAGGAAATTCTTCGGTTAAACGAAAAACACTTAAATTTTTAAACCACATTTATTATTCCTGAATTGGGAAAGAGTTAAAAGTAGCGCATTATCGCACAACACGACAACGTCAAATAACTGTGTTTTAACGTCACCAGTTCTTCCAACAAAAAAGCGCGTAATTTTCTAGTCAACTTTTCACTATGGCTAGAAAATTACGCGCAATGGTTTGAATCTAAA
>CAZLGN010000178.1:3265-4629 GCA_964558865.1 uncultured Methylomagnum sp. | reverse complement strand
AAGTGCCAGAAGTTACAGACGCGGTTGAGCAATTAAAAACCTTTCAACAAGTGTTCGATGCGCCACCACCTTGGATGGCAAAAGCGTTAGGACGTACTGCTGAAGAGCGGAAACGTTTTTTGAATCACGATTAAAATCTCAGTACATGTCAAAAATTTAGTGATACAACTGATTTATCACTAAATAACGATAAGCCCACGCCGTTCGTGGCGGGGCGGTTTCATTCCGAATCTCTCATAGTCTGCAAATTGCTACTTAAATCCGCCCAATGACCAAAATCAATACTCAAAACTTAGAATGCCGCCATTTCATAACGTACAGTGGCGTTAAACTCCCTTTGAAGTTAGTTACACCATTGACTGAATCAGAACTTCAAAATCGAAATACTTTTTTTCGTGGTTATTTTGATACCGCAGATAAATTATTACTCTGTGAAAAAATAGTTTATGGTGAATCGGAACTTGAACACCGCTATCATTATTACGAAAACGGTGTCCTACAACAGGCTGAAATTACCGATGCAGACGGTGAAATCACGCTAATCACATTCGATGAAGCTGGAAAAATCCTTGATAACGAAAATTAACGCCCTTGACGAACTCAACTTTAACAACCGTTTTGTTCGAGAATTACCCGCTGATTTAGAAACCAAAAATGAATGCCGTCAGGTTTTGAATGCCTGCTATTCAAGCGTTTTGCCCACGTCCGTTCGTCAACCAAAAACCGTAGCCGTGGCAAAAGAAGTCGCGGATTTACTCGATTTAAGCGAAGCAGTTTGCGCGTCGGATGATTTCACGCAAGTTTTCGCAGGAAATCGTTTAGCAACAGGCATGGAATCTTATGCAATGTGTTACGGCGGACACCAATTTGGCGAATGGGCGGGGCAATTGGGCGACGGTCGCGCCATCAATTTGGGCGAAGTCGTCAATTCCCAAAATCAACATTGGGCGTTGCAATTAAAAGGCGCAGGCAAAACGCCTTATTCGCGCCGTTCCGATGGTTTAGCGGTGTTGCGTTCGTCGGTGCGTGAATTTTTATGTAGCGAAGCGATGCACCATTTAGGCATTCCGACCACCCGCGCGTTGAGTTTGGTTTTGACGGGCGAACACGTTTTGCGTGATATGTTTTACGACGGGAATCCTGAACATGAACAAGGCGCAATTGTGTGTCGTGTCGCGCCATCGTTCACGCGCTTTGGAAATTTTCAAATTTTTGCCGCGCGAAATGACCTTGATTTGCTGAAACAATTTGTCGATTTCACGATTCGCACCGATTTTCCCGAATTGGGCGAACCTTCGACGGCGGTTTATTTGAAATGGTTTGCGGAAGTTTGCAAACGTACCGCTGAAATGATTGTGCATTGG
>CAZLGN010000178.1:0-3255 GCA_964558865.1 uncultured Methylomagnum sp. | reverse complement strand
CATTGGCAACGAGTGGGTTTTGTTCACGGCGTGATGAACACCGACAATATGTCGATTTTGGGATTAACGATTGATTATGGCCCTTATGGTTGGCTAGAAAATTTTGATTTGGATTGGACTCCGAATACAACTGATGCCGAAATGCGCCGTTATCGTTTTGGCAGACAACCTCGCATTGCAGGATGGAATTTAGCGCAATTGGCAAACGCGATTATTCCCTTGGTTCAAAAAATTAAACCTTTGCAAGTGATATTGGATGAACATTACACCGAAAATTTCAGAGTTTCGTGGTCAAAAATGATGGCTGAAAAACTGGGATTTGCAGCGGTTCGAGATAAAGATGAAACGTTATTTTCAGATTTAATCGCATTATTGCAAGCGGTCGAAACGGATATGACGCTATTTTTTAGACAACTTGCAAAAGTTGATATGTCGCAGGCAAATTTTGATATTGAACCGTTGGAAGACGCTTATTATTTGCCCGAACAATTAGACGAAATTTACAAAAATTCGCGCCTCGAATGGTTGAAACGTTATCAGCAAACCTTACTCGAAAATAACACTAATGAAGCGGAAAGATGCAAACGAATGAATGCGACGAATCCGCTTTATGTGCCACGAAATTATTTGATCCAACTTGCGATTGATGCCGCTGAAAAAGGGGATTTCGCCGAAATTTATAAATTATTAGACGTGTTTCGTTCGCCTTATGACGAACGAATAGATTTACAAAACTATGCGGCAAAACGTCCCGATTGGGCAAAAGAACGCGCGGGATGTTCGATGCTTTCGTGCAGTTCGTGAGAGATTTAGGCGCGTTCCAAATGCTCATAAGCGGCAAATGTTTGAATGCGTTTGTCGTCTAACGGTTCGCCAACGGTGAAATGATACACACTTTGCCAAGTTTCACCGTTTAAACCCAAAACTTTCAATACTTCATCATCAAAAAAACATCCAATTCCCGTGCCGCGAACGCCAGCGGCTTCGGCTTCTAAATACAAAATCTGTCCAATCAAACCGCATTCCCAAAACAAACGCCGATAACACCACGTTTCCGATTTAACGTTTGCTGAAAAATTCGCCAACATTCCCAAACTAAACGCGCTGTCGCTGGCAATCGGTTGAAAACACGATAACGTTCGCGCGAGTTGTTTAAAATCATCTTGCGCCAATTGATAAAACTCAAACGGTGCATCCACTTTTTGCCAAATAAATTCCGCCGAAAGCGCGTCTTTTAATTCGGGGACAACTTTGCAGTCACGCGGCAAAAAATACAAACCCGATTCCAAACCTTCCACGCGATGCACAAATAAAAACAAATGAATTTGCGGCGACCAATTCCATGCCGTAAAAGGCGGTTTTGCATTCGGCAACAATGTAGACAAAATGCGGTAAAAATCCGCAAGTGGCAACAGTTCAGCTTTGCCGTTGAAATGTTGTGCGCTACGCCGCCCACGAATCAAACGACTGGCTGGCAAATCATGGCTCGGTTTGAGTAATTCAAAAGTCGGAGCTTGCCAACGTTCAAGCGTGTTTGCGAACTTTTCCGTTTGCTTTGAAACCTCATCGATAATCGTCCAACGATAAAAATGTCGTCCATTCAGCGGTTCGGCTTTTCCAAACCACACGGCGTTTTGTAGAATTTCTGACAAACGATTTGCATCAAAATCAGCGGGCGTTTTTTGATTCGTTCGGATTCGACAAAATAAATCGGCGGTTTCGTGTTCATCTTTGACAAACTCATTGGCGCGATTCAAACCTAACCATTGGGCAATTTGCGTGTCGGTCGCCTCGCTGCACAATTCCACCGTCCAACCCAAACACGCTGCCGCATAACTCAACGCCGCCAGCGCATGACCAATATCATGTTGGCAATAACGAAAAGCTCGCTCGCCGTATTTCCACGCTTCGCGCCAATGAATTGAAGAAAGCCCGATATAAATTTCAGGTGGTAAATCAGCCGCAGCAAATTCGCAACGACGTTCTAAATGATGGTCGTGGCTGACGTAGTGATAAACGCCAGACGGCAACAAATTTGCATCTGTGCAAAGCACATAAACTTCTGTCGGATGCAAATTCCCACTCGATGGATTGCAACGTAACGCCCAACGGTCAGGCTCAAACGCTTTCCAAGCCGACAAACCAAACGACAATTCCAACATCGCGCCAAGATTTTCAAGCGTTAAAGATTGAGGGTTAATTTTCGTTGGCGAATCCAACTGAAAAAATGAACACGCTAATTCAGCTTTCAACAGCGGCAACTCAACGGTTCCACAACCGCTAAAACGCCGAAAGGGATTAGGTTGTTCGTCCCAATCTAAAAATTCAGGGGCTTTTGCGTAGGCGTTGAATTGATGTTTTGTGCGGTTGTGATAGCGGAAAATGGCGGCGGAATTTTCTGTAGTTTTTTCTTCGTTCATGAGATGACCTTTTGGTGTGCGTGGCAAAAACGCTATGTTAAACGAAAAACATTGTAAATTTAGGCGCGAAATATTTTATCGATACTGCTGTTTTAACTGAATATGACTTATCAGTGTTATCACTAATCAGTCCCACATATTCGCCTAATCCGCCGTACTTTTTTCAATGTTTTCCGATGACAAATTTTTGCTTCTGAAATCGCCGCTTGTGCTAATGGTTCGGAAATAGTGACTGAAATCATAATGTAATCATCCAAATCGACATTTGTTGTGCTTTGATTGTGTAACGCATTAGTTGAGATTTCCTGTTTGTGAAAATAGTTTAAAGCGTTTTGCGATGCAACAAACTCGTTTTGGAAATGTTTTTAATGTTATTTCCATCTAAACTCAAACGCCTTAAATTAGGCAGTCTTTCAATAGATTTTGGTATTTCTTTAAGTCGATTACGATTTAAATTGTTACTATTCACCCTATGGTTTTTTAGCAACAAAACATTTTTTGTTATAAAAAACAATTTGTTACAAATATAAGTTTTATCATCAACTTTTGGAAAAAACCTATTTTGAACGAAAATGTTCATTTTTTGGGTGTTTTGGTATTACTTTACATTACTAAAAATCTCTGCAGCCCAGATAAATATAGGCTGAATAGTTACTTTAAATTTAACTCTATCAAATTGGATAATTTTCCAATGGATTCTGGTAGTTTTTTTAGGCGATTACGTTTTAAATTTAAAACTTCTAAATTAGATAACTCACCAATAGATTCTGGCAGTTCTTCTAGTACAACAAACTTCAAAATAGAGGGATAATGGAAACAGTCATCCACACATATC
>CAZLGN010000177.1:0-4635 GCA_964558865.1 uncultured Methylomagnum sp. | reverse complement strand
CTGCGTGAACCCGCCTAAACGCAACGTGCCATTGATACGATTTTGTTATGCGGGCGTACGCAGTACGCCCCCACAAAATTTTACGTCACATCAGCTGATGAAATTAGCCCCGTTTCGTGGCAAAAAGGCGATATTTCTATCGCCTTTTTTGTGTTCAAAAATCGAATTTTTTAATCTCGATAGCCCAAACTCTGCAACGCGCGTTCGTTATCCGACCAGCCTTTTTTCACTTTTACCCAAAGCTGCAAATACACTTTTTGTCCGATTAAACGCTCAATATCTTTCCGCGCATCAGTGCCGACACTTTTGAGCATCGCGCCATTTTCGCCAATGATGATACTTTTTTGCGATAGCCGCTCAATCCAAATAATCGCGTAAATTTTGCTGAGATTTTCGTGTTCTTCATAACGCTCAATTTCAACCGTCAATTCATACGGCAACTCGGCACCTAATCGACGCATCAATTTTTCACGAATAATTTCAGCCACCAAAAAACGTTCTGGTCTGTCCGTGATTTGGTCAGCGGGATAAATCAAATCGCCTTTCGGCAATAATTTCATAATCACACTTTCCAATTCATCCAAATGAATCCGTTTTAATGCCGAAATCGGCAAAATCGCTTCAAAGGGAAAACGCTCTTGTGCCGCCGCGAAAAATTCAAACACTTTGTCTTTGTCTGTGATTCTATCGACTTTATTAACCGCCAAAATCACAGGCAAACCCGCTTGTTTCAGTTTTTCAAAAATCACGTCGTCATATTCATGCCACGACAAACCATCGATGAGCCACACAATCAAATTGACACCAAGCAACGTGGTATCAGCGGTGCGATTCAATTGGCGATTCAATGCTTTCTTTTGGTCGGCGTGCATTCCAGGCGTGTCCATGTAAATGGCTTGCCCCGCATCGGTGGTATTGATGCCCAAAATACGATGGCGCGTCGTTTGAGGTTTGCGCGACGTAATACTGATTTTTTGTTTCAACAAATGATTCATTAACGTCGATTTGCCCACATTTGGGCGACCAATTAAGGCAACGTAACCGCAATTCATAAGAGTTTTTCCTTAGCTAATTGTTCGAGGAGGATTTCCGCCGCCGCTTGTTCCGCGCCTTTACGGGTTACGCCCGCGCCAATCGATGGCGTTGGCAATAACGAAATTTTGCATTGCACTTTAAACGTTTGTTCATGCGCCAAACCCGATGCCGTCAACAATTCATATTGCGGCAAATCGAGTTTTTGGGCTTGCATCAATTCTTGCAAACGGGTTTTTGGGTCTTTTTGACCGTTGCCAAGCGACAAACTTTTTAATTTGTCATTGAATAATTCAGGAATCCATTTTTGACACGCCGTCATGCCTTGGTCTTGATACAACGCGGCAATAATCGCTTCCACCGCATCCGATAAAATCGAATCTCTATCAAATCCGCCACTTTTCAATTCGCCTGAACCTAGCAACAAATAATTTCCTAATTTATGTTGTCTCGCAATTTCTGCCAACGAACGTTGATTGACTAAATTTGCCCGCATTCGACTTAAAATGCCTTCAGGCGCGTCAGGAAATAAATCGTACAATTGTTCAGCAATCACGAAACCTAAAATCGCATCGCCTAAAAATTCTAATCGTTCATTGTTGTTTGAACTCGTGCTGCGGTGCGTTAATGCTTGCACAAACAGTCGTGGGTCATTAAAAACTAAGCCCAATTTTTTGCTTAATTCTTCTGGTTTTTTTGTCACGCCATTCTCTCTTTAAATTTGGTTGCTTTGATTCTAACCATTTTCTTTAGGATTTGCTGAAATTCAAAATTATCGATTGTTATTTTTGCACCGTGAAATCATTCAACATCCCGTAGGGGCGCACCTGCGTGTGCGCCCTCAATTCACAAATGTTTCATGATGTGAAAAAATTTCCATCATCAACGTCACATAAACGTTCAATTTTATTCCGTAGGGGCAGGTCTTGTGCCTGCCCTCAATTCACGCAATTCTCAAATTCTCACAATGGACAATTTCGTGAACGTCACATAAATGTTCAATTTTATTCCGTAGGGGCAGGTCTTGTGCCTGCCCTCAATTCACGCAATTCTCAAATTCTCACAATGGACAATTTCGTGAACGTCACATAAATGTTCAATTTTATTCCGTGGGGGCAGGTCTTGTGCCTGCCCTCAATTCACGCAATTCTCATAATTCTCATAATGGACAATTTCGTGCATTGAAGGGCGGGCATAAAACCCGCCCCTACGCATTCATTCCAAATATCACAAAATCAAAATCAAAATCAAAAGGAAAAAAC
Organism: uncultured Methylomagnum sp.; assembly: GCA_964558865.1. Classification (GTDB taxonomy): domain Bacteria; phylum Pseudomonadota; class Gammaproteobacteria; order Methylococcales; family Methylomonadaceae; genus UBA10906. The sequence continues at coordinate 2,341 of CAZLGN010000177.1, read as the reverse complement.
ACTGTCCACTACCTAACTAACCGAACACTAAAACTACTAATTTTAACATTGTCATACGAGCCGCCCGTTGTGGTGACAAACCACGCAAAGTCACTAAATTCAGCATTAGGCGAGGAAGACCAAAACAAACTGATTTGTGTATTAGGGAAATAGGTCGTGTCGATGGATGGATTAGCAGTACCCGATTTAACAAGACCTAATAATTCATCTTTAGTCGGCAACCGCCAATCATTTTTGCCACATAAACTTTGTGCATTGACAGCAGTAACAAACCCATCGGCGTTGGTGTCATCACCGAGTTTGCTCGTGTAGCCGTTGTTATTGCAATCCCCCATAGTTCCAAAAGTATTGTCATCACATTTCGGATAATCAGCCGTGTAATTCGTATAAGTTTTATTCCAATCACGCAAACCACCGTCGGTGGTTTTTACTTCCCAAATCAAGCCTGTTTTGTTGTCTTTGGTGCAAGCCCAATCGGTGGGATTTGCGCCGAGTTTGGCAGAATCAGAAAGAGCCGTGCCGTTATTGGCAATTTTTGTATAGCCCGTGGTTTTGGTAACGACTGGCGGAACAACAACGGGTGGCGCGACGACAACGGGTTTCGGTGCAGTCACGCTGAAATTACCCGTTTGTTTGTTGCTCAAAACATTTTTCGCATCATAAACGCCAATCGAATACGCGGCAGAAACAGCGGGCGCGGCATTGAAAGAATAACTTTTGCTGCTGCCATTCATCGCAAACAAACCGTTGCCGTAATCGACTTTGACGCTGTAACCGCTCGGCAAAACGTCGCTTAACGTGGTGGAAAAGGTGAGTGAATCGCCTTGAACGATGGAAGCGGGTGAAACGTTAATGCTTGAAACGCTCGGCACGATGACGGGTTTTACAACAGATTCAATGGGTTTCACAATAACGGGCGGCGTTTCAACAACAGGTTCAGGTTCAACAAGTGGCGCACCGTCTGCGGGAGTAATCGTAAAACTATCGCCGTTGGTATTGATTACATTTCCTTTTGCATCAACGATTGAAACGGTGAAATTTCTGTCTTCGCCCTCGGTGTCGAAAGTTGTGGTGTAAGAATAATCCACGCCTGAGCCTTTCATTTTTTTTACCTCGCCATCAATCTCGATATTCACGGCGTAACCGCTGGGCAATTCGGTCGTGAGTGAAGCGTCAAACGTGATTGCGCTCCCAACGGCGGCAATGTTTGGCGTGGCTAAAACGCTTTCGTTAATGAAATTTGGTGGCGCGTCGCTCACGAAAAATTGACGAAATTCGCCTGATTTAGCGGCATTGCTACCCAAATAAACGACGCTGTTATTGCCGCTGTTTGTGCTGACGGCTTGAACTTGCCAGTAATAATTCCCTTTTGCTTGTAAAAGCGGGTTATTTTTTGGCAATTTGAAACTGGTCGATTTCGTTGTAGTAACGAAACATTTTTTTGTGGTGCTAATTGTCAAACATTGACCGCTGCCTGCGGGCTTGTAATTATCGAAATTAGAACTGCTCGAAATGATGAGCCGATATTGCGTGGCGTTGGCGGTTTTCAGCCAACTGAAAGTAATATCTTTTTTAATTGGAAAGGTGTCGCCTTTTTGTGGCTTGTTTAACGACGGTGGTTTCAGTGCCGCCGCATAAACGGTTTGCGTCGCCCCCATTAAAATAATGGCGATGCTGGTGGTTAAAATTGATTTCATTTTTTTAGTTCCAATAAATTTACGTTTTTATAAGGGCGGGTTTAGAACCCGCCCCTACATTTTGTGATTTTACACAAAGAAACTAAACACGCCGCCTAACAATCCGCCAATAACACCGCCCCACACCACCAGCCAACCTAAATGCTCTTGAATAATCGCTTGCACCATTTCTTTCACCAGTTGCGGCGTAAGTTCGCTCAAGCGTTTATCAATCACGGTTTCGATTTTACCGACTAAATCCGCGCTGATTTTTTGGGCATTCAAACCGTGTTGCAACGCGGTTTTGAAGTCGCTGGAATCCACCATTTCAACCAGCGTGACTTTGACTTTTTCAATAAACGGTTCTTTCAACGGCACTAACGCTTCTACTCCGCCCATCATCATTAACATTCCACCGAATGACGATTCCAAAATCACCAAAACCAAACTGTCGTAAATTTTGTCGTAATCCACCACGTTTAAAAGTGGCTCTAAATTCAATACTTTTTCGCCGCTTTGTTCTTCGGTTTCGATAAATTGTGCGATGTTTTGCTCGGTGAAAAATTGCGACATCATCAGCGTTTTAATCGCGCCTTTGAATTCTTCAAACCGTTCTGGAATTACGCCCGAACCTTTTAAATATGGCACTTTTTCAAACAACATGT